>CAYZGJ010000095.1:0-2344 GCA_964478005.1 uncultured Candidatus Peribacteria bacterium | reverse complement strand
AAGGATGGGGAAGGGAGAGGAATGTGGAAAACCTCCGCACCGCCTGTGGAAAAATCCCCCCGCGCCGGCTCGCGGATCGGGGGGAATGTGGAAAACAGGGGGAGAAGTGCCGTCAATCGATCTCGTAGGTCACCGTCACGTTCACGCGGATCTCCTGCTCGCCGGCGGGCATCTGCACCTCCATCGTTGCGGCTTCCATTGCGCCGCCGCGGCCGTAGGCATCCATGAACGGCATGGGCGGGGGCACGGAGCCGCCCTCCTGGAATCCGACGATCTTGCTCAGCCTGACTCCCAGCTGGTCGGCCAGCGTGCGCGCCTTCGCCTTTGCCTCCTCTATGGCTTCCGCCCGTGCTTCCTCGCGCGGCGCATCGGGATCGTCCAGGGTGAACTGAATGTTCCCCGCCTGGTTGGCGCCCGCATTCGTCGCGGCCCCCAGCACCGCGCTGGCCCGGTCGAGGGCGCGCACCTTCACCCGCAGGCTCTGGCTGGCCTCGAAGCCGCGGGGAATCTGGCGCCCTTCGGTGTAATCGTAGACGGGATTGAGCCAGAAGTTTTCCGTGCGGATGTCGCGCTCCTCGATGCCCTGCTGCTCCACCGCCGCGATCACCCGGTCCATGCGCTCCTTGAGCACCTCCATCGCGCGGGCCGCGGTCGGCTGCCGCCCGGTCTGCACGCCCACAGAGATTTCGGCGATGTCCGGCACGGCGAAGGTCCGGCCGTCCCCGGTGACGGAAATGGTGGCGCGCTCGGGTTCGTTCTCCGCCCGGACGTACTGCCCGCCCAGGTAGAAGAGTCCGCCGACGACGACGGCGATCAGGAGAGGCCAGGAAATATAAGCTGCTGTGCGATCGGGTTCCATAGAAAAGAGGGGGAGAAAACAGAAGGGATACGAAAGAGTATACGACGGAAGTGAAAGGATGTAACGGCGATGTCTCTTGTTCGTCATAGTCCGTACGCGCAGGCAGTGCAACATATCTGCGATTATCCATGCCTATGAGACCGGAATCACCCGATTCACCCGGCCGCTCGTCGGCGTCGCCGCCCATGAGGCAATCCGTGACGACAGTGGATCAACGGAGGGAGGAGAGAAGGGAATTTCTTCGCTATCTTCTCACGGTGGGAGGACCTGCTATTGCAGTCGTACTGGTGGTCTACGGTGAATGGCACCACATACAAAGGGAGAAGGAACGGAAGCAAAGAAATCTCGTATCGCCGCAGCCGACGGAGACAGATGGCGATCAGAGGCAGGATCATACGCAAGTATTTCTCCCTCGCCCGCCTGTCACGCAGCAGAGAAAATGAGCATTAAATTTTCCAGAGGATGTCTCGCGGTTTTTGATCATTCATCGTATTCACCCCAACGCAATCCCGCCCTCCTCCGTGACGCCGTAGCGCGCGTAGCCTTCGCGCTCCAGGCGGTGCGCCAGGTCCGCCGTGCCGCTCTCCACGATCTTTCCGCGGATCATCACGTGCACGTGATCAGGCACAATGTATTCGAGAATGCGAGCGTAATGCGTCACGATCAATGCGGAGAAACCATTTTGCATTTTGCATTTTGCATTTTGCATTTCCTCTTTCACTCCCGCCTCACCCCGCAGGACATTCACACCCTTCGCAACCACCTTCAACGCATCGACATCGAGCCCGCTATCCGTTTCATCCAGCAGCGCCAGCCGCGGGCGGAGCATCGTCATCTGCAGGATCTCCGCCTTCTTCTTCTCCCCGCCGGAGAACCCCTGATTCACCGACCGGTCGGCGAACGCCGGGTCCATGGAGAGCGCTTCCATCTCGCTCTTGAGCACACGGTCAAACTGCAGCGGCGACAGGCGCTCGACCAGCCCCGCCTCGCTGCGTACGCGATGCGCCGCCAGCAGAAAGCTGCGCAACGTCACCCCCGCGATCTCCCGCGGATACTGAAAGGCGAGGAAGAGTCCCCGCACCGCCCGCTCATCGGGAGAGAGGGCGAGCAGATCTTCCCCGCGGAAGAGCGCCCGTCCGGACGCCTCGTACGCGGGATGGCCCGCCACTGCGGAGACCAGCGTGGATTTCCCGGAGCCGTTGGGCCCCATGATGGCGTGCACTTCGCCTTCATGGATCGTCAGATCCACTCCCTGCACGATCGGCCGGCCGTCGACGGAGGCGCGGAAATCCGAGAGCTGGAAAAGGGTGGGGGGAGACATGGAAGAGCAGGATACACGAAACGATGCGGCGGCACTGCGTTATTTCGTTTTTCGTTTTTCGTTGTTCGTTGTTCGTTGTTCGTTGTTCGTTGTTCGTTGAACGTTTGCGCGGCGGGAGGAGCGGGGTGGGAGCGGGCAGGTCAACGGGGGCGAATAACGGTGTC
>CAYZGJ010000094.1:0-2414 GCA_964478005.1 uncultured Candidatus Peribacteria bacterium | reverse complement strand
TTGGCTTATTATAAACAAAATTACTGATCACGAATGATAGTCATACGAATGAGTAACTTTCTTGCACTCTACGCATGGACGCGAATACTGTTTGTGTACATGTCATCAGCGTCCATCCTGAAAGCGCTTTTCAGCTCGCAAACGCGGGTCAAACTGCTGTCGACGTTTCTGTTGCATCCCGAGGAGGAGTACTTCATTCGCGAGTTGACGCGTCTGCTCAACGAGCAGATCAACTCCATCCGGCGGGAACTGGAGAACCTGCGGCGCATCGGCGTGGTGAAGGCACGCCACAAGAATCGAAAAAAGTACTACAAAGCGGATACCGACTTTCCGCTGTACAACGATTTGCGCAACCTCTTCAGCAAGGCGGTGCAGGGGGAGAGTCCCTTTGTCAGCAGCGTCAAGGCGCTGCCGGGGGCCAAACTGGTGCTGCTGGCGGGCAACCTGAGCGGCACGGAGAGTAAGGTGGACCTGTTGATCGTGGGAGACGTCCGCAAGGAAGTGCTGGAATCGCTCCTTTCCCAAGATGCGTCGCTGCGCAACGTGAAGTACTCCATTTTCTCCGAAGCGGATTTCCTCTACCGTCTCAGCTTGAAGGATCGGTTCGTGCAGGATATTTTGCTGGATCCGCGCCATTTGATCGTGCTCAACACCATCCAGCGCCAGATCGACGAGGCCCGGATGAAATGAGCGAACGGAGGGGAAGAGGCCTTTACAGGGGGCAGTCGCCTCTGTAGGCTGTCTCCACTTTCCATGACCTCCGCCACCCTTCACGCACAGGCAACGCGCTTCACCCGCCCCATGCCGGCCATCCAGCCGGGATTTACCGTGCGGGTGCACGAGCGCATCCAGGAAGGAAATAAGGAGCGCGTCCAGGTCTTCGAGGGGCTGGTGATCGCCACGCATAACGGGCATGTGCCCACGGACGCGACCTTTACGGTACGCAAGATCGTGTCGGGCGTGGGGGTGGAGAAGGTGTTCGCCATCCACTCGCCGGTCGTGGAAAAGGTGGAGGTGAAGAAGGTAGCCAAAGTCCGCCGTGCCAAGCTGTTCTTCCTGCGCGGTCGCGCCGGCAAGAAGGCGCGCCTCAGTGAGCGTTTCACCTCCGAGGGGGAATTCGTGCCGGAGGCAGTGGGCAGAGGAGAGGGGGAGGAGGGGAATGAGGGGAACGAGCCGCAGGAAGCATCCGTGCCTGCTCCGGTCGCAGAGACGCAATCCGCTGCAGAAAGCGCGCCGGAAGAGAAGTCCGCATCGTGAGCGGGAAGGCGCTATACTTTCTCCATGCGCGCACTGCTCGTGGGCAATTACGGCGTGGGGAATCTGGGGGATGAAGCGTTGAAGGACTATTTCCTGCGTGCGTTTCCCGCCGTGAGTTGGACGGTCGTTTCTGCACGACCCGGGAACGGAGAGGTCCCCCGCCTGCCGGGTGGCGTGCGCTCCCTGCTGACCACCCCGTGGTGGAGGACGCTGCGGGCCTATCGGGCGGCCGATGCCATCGTCTTCGGCGGCGGGACGCTCTTGACCGATGTGGAATCTTCGTACGCCTGCTTCCTGTGGTTTCTCCATGCCTGCGCCGCCCGCGCACTGCACAAGCCTCTGCTCCTGGCGTTCCAGGGGATCGGTCCGTTTCGGACGCGTCGGGGGGAGGCTCTGGCACGGTGGGTGGCCCGGCGCTCTCCCATCATCACTGTCCGGGATGCGGCATCCGCACGGCGGATCGAGGCCTGGAATCTGAACACTGAAGTAGTTCAATCATTCGATCCTATTCTCAAAGAAATTTATGATAAAAATGAAGTACGATCACAGAAAGTGTTCACCATAATTCCACGACGCAATTCCCACATTTCCTTCCGGGAGGCGGCCCTGGAGCGTGCCCGGGGGGCCTCCCGGATTGCCATTGTGTCCCTGGCTCCCGATGACCCTGCGGAGCGGGAGGTCTGCCGATCGCTGGCCTCCCTCCTGCCCTCCGCGCGGGTGGAACCCGTCCGGACACTGGGCGCACTGGCCGAAGCCGTAGGCCGGGCATCGTTCGTGCTGACGGAACGCTACCACGGAGCTATTGCGGCACTGGCGCTGGGAGTGCCCTTTGCCACCGTGGCGCAGGGGCGGGAAGATAAGCTGGAGGAGATTGCTGCCGTGGCAAGGGGGCATGCGCTTCCGGATCTGCTCAATCGGGTGGCGCGGGGAGAGGATGCGCTGCGGCGTTTCCTCGGGTAGGATGCTGCAACTTTCATGGACATCCGTAACTTCTGCATCATCGCGCACATCGATCACGGCAAGTCGACGCTGTCGGACCGGATGATCGAACAGACCCGGACGCTGCAGAAGCGACAGATGAAGGCGCAGACGCTGGATATGATGGACCTGGAACGCGAGCGGGGCATCACCATCAAGCTGACGCCCGTGCGGATGCG
>CAYZGJ010000093.1:0-2443 GCA_964478005.1 uncultured Candidatus Peribacteria bacterium | reverse complement strand
GCGCGGGCGATGGCGGTCGGCAGGCTCAGTTGATTGGTGTAGGTGAAGCGGTGCTGGAGGGCGCGGGGGACGACGTCATGCGCGTACGGTTCCAGGAATCGGTAGCCAAACTGCCAGCCCGTCTTGTCCAGCCACCGCATGGCGGGCGTGATGCCCACGGCGGGGTCCCAGGAGACGAAGCCGAGAACGGCAGACGAATGGATAATGGATAATGGAGAATGCGGCAATGGTGATGTGTTGTTTTTCTGCAGATGGTCATTATCCATTATCCATTGTTCATTATCCATTTGTACCCGCAGGTGCGCCTCACACGCCTCCGGCTCCAAAAACATATCATCCCCCAAAAAGAGCACGCGCTCCGCCGTCGCCCGTTCCACGCCGCGGTTGCGGGCCGTGCCCTGCTGGGATTTGGGAATGGAGAGGTAGGTGGTAGGGAGTAGGTTGTAGGTTGTAGGATCGGAAAAGAGGGCTTTGGTTGCTTCATCATCCTCCCCATCGTGCACCACAATCACTTCCAGCTCCTCCGCAATCGTCTGCCGCGCCAGATGCTCCAGGCACTGCCGGAGGATGTCCGCACGGTGGCGGGTGGGGATGACGATGCTGAGTGCGGGCTGCGACACGAAAAGAATGGATAATGGATAATTGACAATGACGAGGTGCAAACATTCTTATAGCGTTCATTATCCATTATTCATTATCCATTATCCATTGCGATGCGTACCCTCTTCCTCAATTTCGCCGGTCACGAAGGCAGGTGTGGGAATGTCGCTGGTGGAGCGCGGGGGAATCGAACCCCGATCGAAAGATGACAAGCCTTCGATGCACACCTGGCCGCGCCCCATCGAACGACGGTGAAAACGTAGCATTGACAGAATAGGCCCACAAGAGTACTATTTGAGACAGACAAGCCTTCGATGTCCCTTTGGGAATCGAGCCCCGCTCGCAAGATCGCGGGGTTTTCTTTACGCTGGGTGTATGAAGACGGTATTTCTGAATCTCGCCAGTCACAGTGATCACCCCCGCGAGGGCGCGTGCATCGCGTGCGTGGAGGAAGGGCGCACCGCGGCGATCCGCTTCATTGATCATCGCATCGACGATGCGGCGCTGCTGCCGGAACTGGATGCAGCGCTCAAAGAGGAGGGATGGACGATGCAGGATATCGGCAGAATCGCCTGCGTCATCGGTCCGGGGGGATTCACGAGCCTGCGGATGGCGGTGACCCTGGCGAATGTGCTGGGAGATCAATTGCAGATTCCGCTTGCAGGAGTGCATCTGAGTGCGGTGTATGAGGCGAGGTCTGGCTATTGGCAATTAGCTATTGGCAATTGGCAGCAAGCCACAAGCCACAAGCCACAAGCCAACAGCCAGAAGCCATCTTTCCTCTGGCTCCATTCCACCCGCTCCACGCACCTCTTCGTCCGCGGATTCGGTGCGCACGCGGCGCAGTGGCCGGAGGCGACGCTGATCTCCATTGATGAGCTTACTCAGCAATTACTTTCCCTTCGCAGAAACATTTCCCCCCCTCTCCCGTTGGGGTCGGTCGGGAGGGAGAGGGGGTCGGGGGGTGAGGATTGGGCCGGCGAACTCCTCCCCGCCCATCGGGAGGCATTGAAGGACGCGCATCTCGTGGATGCCCCGCTGCGTCCCCTCGAGGAGGTTCTGCCGGGATTCCTCAAGGGCCTGGCGTACGAGAAGCAGATTCTGGAGCCGTGGTACGGGCGTGGGTGGTGAGAAATGCAAAATGAGAAATGAGAAATGCAAAATGATGAAGAACGACTATCTTCTCTGCATGGCACTGTGCATCCTCTGCACGCCATTTTTCATTTTGCATGTAGCATTTTGCATTTCTTTCCTCCTTTGTCCCATTCCTCTGCTATCCTCTCTGTGTCATGTCCGTCATCGACTCCCTCAACAGGCTCTTGGGCGATCCCAACGAGCGCGAGCTGAAGAAGCTGCGGCCCGTGGTGGCGCAGGTGCGCGCGGCGGGGGAGAAGCCCGAGATCCGGAATCTCACGCGGGAGGATCTGCCCAAGAAGACGGAGGAGTTTCAGGAGCGGATCGCGGCGGGGGAGACGCTCGATCAGCTCTTGCCCGAGGCCTTCGCGGTCGCCTGCCGCGCGTGCGAGCTGCTGGTGGGCGAGACGCTCACCATCAACAACCGGGAGATGACGTGGAACATGGTGCCCTTCGACGTGCAGATCCTGGGCGGCGTCGCGCTGCACCGCGGGTCGATTGCCGAAATGAAGACGGGAGAGGGCAAGACCCTCGTCTGCACGCTGCCGGTCTACCTCAATGCGCTGACGGGCCGGGGCGTCCACGTCGTCACGGTCAACGACTACCTGGCGGGCCGCGACAGCCGCTGGATGGGGCTGCTCTACGAAGCGCTGGGCCTTAGCGTCGGCACCATCGTCCACGGGATCGACACCGAGGGGCGCCGGGCGGC
>CAYZGJ010000092.1:0-2542 GCA_964478005.1 uncultured Candidatus Peribacteria bacterium | reverse complement strand
TCGCCGAAGGTGTGGATGAAGTCGCCGACTTCCAGATGGCAGACCTGCGCGATCATGTGCGTCAGTAATGCGTAGGACGCAATGTTGAACGGCACGCCAAGGAAGACGTCGGCGCTGCGTTGGTAGAGCTGGCAGCTGAGCCGGCCATCGGACACGTAGAACTGATACAGCGTGTGGCAGAGCGGCGGGGCGGATTTTTGGTGCGAGAGGATATCGGATACGTTCCAGGCGGAGACGAGAATCCGGCGCGAATCGGGGTTCTGCTTGATCTGCTCGATGGCATTGCCCAGCTGATCGACGACCTGTCCGTCGGGCCCCTCCCACCGCCGCCACTGCTTGCCGTACACCGGCCCCAGCTCGCCCCACTCGGCCGCGAAGGCCGCATCTTCTTTGATCTTCGCGATGAACTCCGCCTTCTTCTCCTTCCACGCATCACCGTAGCGCGGAAACCGGTCCTGCAGACCGTGCGCGGTGAGGTAATCGTCGAACGGCCACTCGTCCCAGATGTGCACGTCATGATCCACCAGGTACTTGATGTTCGTGTCCCCCGCGATGAACCAGAGCAGCTCGTGCACGATCGCCTTCGTCGCCATCTTCTTGGTCGTGAGGAGCGGAAATCCTTCCGCCAAGGGAATGCGCATCTGGTAGCCGAACGTGCTGATGGTGCCGGTGCCGGTGCGGTCGGATTTCTCCGTACCGACGTCCTGAATATGCCGGAGAAGATCGAGGTATTGCTGCATGGACCCGCAGCATACCGCAGACGCCAGCGCATACCAAAAACGGCGGGGAATACCCCGCCGTCTTCTGATCCGTGGGAACGGAACTATTGCACGAGGTCGATGTCCGCCTCCGCCTCCACATCACTCTCGATGACCGCTTCTTCATCCAGGATGAGCACTTCACTGGACGACTCCTGGTCCGCAGACAGCTCTTCATCGATGAAGAAATCATCGAGGTACACGTCCTCCACCGGCGGCAGGTCGTCATTGATCAGGGCATCATCCGAAATGTCGGCGGGAGCGTTGCACGCCGCGAGCGTGAGGAGCGAGAGCGAGAGCACGGCAAAAGATTTCTTGGACATGAAAACAGGGGAGAAAGAAATACAACGCGGAACAGGATAGCACAGGATCCGGATTCGAAAAGTATGCTTTTGGTGACATCAGGCGGCGGCTCGTTTCCGGGATTTCTTCGGCTGCGCCCGATCGGTCCGTCCATGGACCAGCGACGACGGACACTCGTCTTGGAACACGCACGCTCCGCACTTCCGCCCCCGTGCGGTGCAGACGGCGCGGCCGTGGGAAATGAGGAGCGGATTGAAGCGCGCCCACTCGCTGCGCGGGAGCTGCTCCATCAAATCCAGTTCGATGCGCTTGGGGTCGGCGTGTTTGGTGAGCCCCAGCCGCTGCGAGAGGCGCAGAACGTGCGTGTCCACCGCGATACCTTCGTTCTTGCCAAAGAGCACGGAGAGGAGGATCGCCGCCGTCTTGCGCCCGACGCCGGGCAACTGCAGCAGTTCCTCCATGGTCTGCGGCACCTGCCCGCCGAAGCGCTCCTCGATCAGCGCGCACGCGGCGCGGATGTGCTTCGCCTTCATGCGGTACGTCCCGCAGGCGTGTACGTCCTCCTCCAGTTCCGCAAGGGGAACGCGCAGGTAGTCGGCAGGCGTCCGGTACTTGGGATAGACGACGGTCTCCGTCACGATGTTCACGCGATCGTCGGTGCACTGCGCGCTGAGAATGGTCGCCACCAGCAGATCCAGCGGCGTGCGGTAGTGCAGAAATGTCTGCGGGGGAGCGTAGAGCTGTGCGAGCGCGCGGAGGACGGAGCGGGCGGTGAGGGACATGCTATGAATGGATAATGAAGAATGGATAATTGATAATGACGAATGGAGATGTCAGGAGAGCTGCGCAATCACACATTCATCCATTTCCCAGACCATTGTCCATTGTCCATTATCCATTGTCCATTATCATGCCCGTCCCATGGCTCTCCCTCCCCTCACGGTTTTCGATGTGGAAACCACCGGCCTCGACCCTGCGCGCGGGCACCGCATCCTGGAGATCGCCGGCGTGCGCGTGGAAAACGGGATCATTCTGGAGGACCGCGCCTTCACCAGCTTCGTGCATCCCGAACGGGACATCCCCTGGGAGGCCCGGCGCGTCAACGGCATCCGGGACGAGGACGTCGCCGGCGCCCCCACCATCATGACCGTGCTGCCCCAATTTCTGGAGTTTGCGCAGGGATCGATCCTCGTGGCGCACAACGCCCCGTTCGATCGCAGTTTCCTGCTGGCGGAGAAGGAGTTCTGCTGGGGCTTCATCGATCTGCCCGAAATCCTCTGTTCGCTGACGCTGGCGCGCACGCTCTTCCCCGGCTCCTTCCGCCACAACCTCGACGCGCTCTCGCAGCAGTTCGGCCTGCCGCTGCCCGACGACCGCCACCGCGCCCTGCCCGACGTCATCCAGACGGCGAAGATCCTGCTCAGAATGATCGACCATGCGAAGATCCAATCGCTGGAGGAATTGAGGAGGAAGGCGGGGAT
>CAYZGJ010000091.1:0-2551 GCA_964478005.1 uncultured Candidatus Peribacteria bacterium | reverse complement strand
CGGACCTGGTGGCGCACACGCGCATGCCGGTGACGCCCCTGGCCCTGCGGATGCGGCAGCTGAGCCTGCTGCTGGGCGGGGTCGTCCTCGCGCTCTCGGCGCTGGTCGTCGCGGTCAGCGTCCTGCAGGGGCGACCGTTCTGGATCATCCTCCTCACGGGAGCGTCCCTGGCGGTCTCCGCCGTGCCGGAGGGATTGCCCGCGGTCGTCACCGTCAGTCTCGCGCTGGGGGTACGGCGGATGGTGAAGCGCAACGCGCTGGTGCGCCGGCTGGATGCATTGGAAACCCTCGGCAGCGTCTCCGTCATCTGCGCGGACAAGACCGGGACCATCACGGAGAACCGGATGCACGTGGTGGAGACGTGGGTGGGCGACGAAGCCGACCGTCCGCTCCTCGCGGAGATCGCGGCTTCCTGCAACCGGGCGCACCTTCCCGACGTCGGCGATCCCACGGAAATCGGTTTGTTGGAATGGGCGCGGGAGCAGGAGGCGGAGCGCCTGCCCATCGACGCCGAAGAAGTGCCGTTCAGTTCGGAAGAGAAGTACATGCGGACGCAGCATGGGAACCGCTCGTTCCTCAAGGGCGCGCCCGAGGTCCTTGCCGGGATCTGCCGCGACTCTGCGGAGGAGATGCATGCGCGCAACGAAGCATTCGCGCAGCAGGGGATGCGGGTGCTGGCGTGCGCCGTGGTGGAGCACGGAAAGAAGACGCCGCGCCTGGTGGGACTCCTCGCCCTCACCGATCCGCCACGCGCCACGGTGGAGCACGCCATCAGGGAAGCCGACCGCGCCGGCATCCGCACCCTCATGATCACCGGGGACAACCTGCACACCGCGCTCGCGATCGCACGACAGGTGGGGATCCGGGGGAAGGGGATGCGCGGGGAGGAGATCGAGGGGATGACGCCCTCGCGCCTGCGCGCCCGGCTGAAGACCGTCAGCGTCATCGCACGGGTGTCGCCCGCGCACAAGCTGCAGATCCTGGAAGCCCTGCAGAAGGGCGGCGCGATCGTCGCGATGTCGGGCGACGGGGTCAACGACGCGCCCGCGCTCAAGGGGGCGCACGTGGGGGTGGCCATGGGGCGGGTGGGCACCGACGTGGCGCGGGAAGCGGCCGGCATCGTCCTCACCGACGACGATTACGCGACCATTGTGGCGGCGGTCTGGGAGGGGCGGCGGCTCTACGACAACATCCGCAAGTTCGTCCTCTTCCTCGTCCGCGCCAACTTCGACGAGATCCTCTTCCTCTTGATGACGACGCTGATGGGACTGCCCCTGCCCTACCTCCCGCTGCACATCCTGTGGATCAACCTGATGACCGACAGCCTCCCCGCGCTCGCGCTCAGCATGGAACCCGCCGAGCGCGACATCATGCGGCGGCCGCCCCGCCCGTCCCGCGAGCATCTCTTCTCCGGCCAGATGGGGATCCTCGTCATCGCCACGCTCATCGGCGCCGCCGTCGCCTTCGTGCCGTATCTCTTCCACCTGGACCATCACGACGATCTCGCCCGCACGCGCACGCTCATCCTCAGCATCGCCATCGTCTTCGAGCTCTTCCTGGCGTACTCTTCCCGCAC
The DNA here is from genome assembly GCA_964478005.1 of uncultured Candidatus Peribacteria bacterium. GTDB lineage: Bacteria > Patescibacteriota > Gracilibacteria > Peribacterales > Peribacteraceae > JAKQEM01. The sequence goes on along the minus strand of CAYZGJ010000091.1, from coordinate 975 downwards.
GCTGCGTCCCGTCTGGACCGTCCGCTTCCTGGGGAACCCCTGGCTTCTGGGCGCGCTCGCCATTCCGCTCGCCGCGCACGCGCTGCTCCTCTACACGCCGCTCGCCAGCCTCTTCGACCTCGTGCCGCTGGGCCCGCGCGACGTGCTGGAAGTCTTCCTCATCGCGCTCATCGGCTTCCTCGTCTTCGAGCTGGCCAAGGTGGTGGCGGAGCGTGTCCCGCATCGTGCGTAGTGGAGAGTTGCACCCCTCCGTGGGTGCGCAAGTTGAGAGTTGAGAGGGGCGAGGGATGAATGGATAATGGACAATTGATAATGGATAATGACGAATTGCGGGAAACGATGACGAATGAGAAATTTGAAATGCAAAATGAAAAATGACGAGGGTGTGTATGTTGTATTTGTGCCCCCATCCCCGGCCCTCCCAAGGGGAGAGGGGGGGGTGAGGAGGAACAGAAGAACATATCACCCTCTCGGCATCACTCCGCCTCCCGCATTGCCCTGCGTCAGCAGATCCTCCGCCAGCGGCACGATGACCGAGGTGCTATTGTAGTTGGCTTCCTCCGGCACGTTCGTGACGGGGAAGACCAGCGCCGGCACCAGCAGATCATCCACGCGGTTCTCCTCAAACACAGTGACCGTTGCGTACCCCAGGGTCGGCCTGCCCAGAGTGATCGGGACAATCGTGCGCTCCGCTCCGTCCGGATAAACGTTGTCGGGATACGCGCCCGATGTGTTCAGGAATCGACGGATGGCTTCCTCGTCGGCGGCGGCGTAGGCGGAGGATTGATACGTCCGATCCATGATGCCCCACGCTTCCTGCACTTTCCTCTCGCGGACATGCACCCCGATGCTGATACCATGCGGATTGCCCGAAGAATCGACGACGGGCGTCCCCTCCACCAGGAATGGATAGATCACCCGCACGGTATCGCCGATGAAGAAGTTCGCCCGCTCCTCGGCGGACAGCAGTTCGTA
>CAYZGJ010000090.1:0-2673 GCA_964478005.1 uncultured Candidatus Peribacteria bacterium | reverse complement strand
CCTGTTACACCGCCTTCGGCAATCCCTCCCGTAAATCCTCTCCTCCTCTCCTCCTCTTCATCCTCTCCTCCTCCCCATGGCTCTCATCAACGACAACTCCGTCGACCTCGCCATCAACGACCCCATGCCCGCGTTCCAGCTGCCCGCCACCGACGGCCTCACGATCGATTCGCAGCTGATCAAAGATCCCGTCATCGTCGTGGTGTTCACCTGCAACCACTGCCCCTACGCGCAGGCGTACGAGGACCGGTTGATCGCGCTGCAGCGGCACTTCGATCAGGAGGGCGTGCAGTTCGTCCTCATCAACAGCAACGATGACGCCGACTATCCCGAGGATTCCTTCGACCGCATGAAGGAGCGGCACGACGAGAAGAACTATCCCTTTCCCTACTGCCGGGATGAATCGCAGGAAACGGCGAAAGCCTACGGCGCCCTCTGCACGCCGCACTGCTTCGTGTTCGACCGGGAGCGGGTGCTCAAGTACAAGGGCCGGGTGGACGACAACTGGGGCGATCCGGATCACGTCACGGAGCACAACCTGCGCGATGCCATCGACGCCCTCCTGCGGGGTGATGAGCCCCCGACCCACGAGGCGAATGCGATCGGGTGCAGCATCAAGTGGCGGGAGTGAGGATGAAAAGGAAGCTAAGGAGTCCAAAGAAGCTAAGGATGCTCAAAGCATCATGTGATCCGTGAAGCGTACCATTTCATAAATGGATTGGATGCTTCCAGTCGGCGGATGGGAGAGTGGAATCGCAGCATGTTCTCATCGCGATGCAAATTGGCTGCAGATATCGTTTGTCCTGCAAAGTAAGATTCATACGCTTTGTATCCTTCTTGCTCTCCTGCAAATGTCCCCAATGCGGTCAGAAGTTTGGAAGCGGCGCTCAGCTGTCCCAAACGTGCTTGCAGTTCTTGGAACGTTGGATCATTGGATGTGTGTAGAGTTGATAAAGCTCTCGCATTGTCTCCGTTGTCTTCGGCAAATCTGTATCAGAGGGCAGTTCGTTGTTCGGAAAGTTCTGCTGATGGTTGCGAAACCATCCCAGCAATTCCTCTCTCCTTTCTTCATCCGGCATGCCATCGGGAGAAAGGGAATTCATGCGGAGGTCGTTTGAAGCAGGAGAATCTCCGGCGGGCAGAAGAGGCGGGCGCGGCACAGGGTCTCGCCGATGCCGTGGGTGACGGCGAGGGTGGCGCCGCTCCGGAGCGTGAAGATGCCCCGGTCGTAGTGCGTGCCGGTATCGGAGGGGATGGTGGCGACGGCGCCGTAGCCGGGGATGCGGACCTGCCCGCCGTGCGTGTGGCCGGAGACGATCAGCTGCGCGCGGGCGGCGGCGGGGTGCAGGACCACGTCGGGATTGTGGGAGAGGAGGATGAGGGGAAGGCAGGCGGGAACAGAGAGCAGCGCCCGGGGCAGATCGACGGACGGCATCCAGAGGTCGTCGATGCCGGCGAGCGCAAACGCCGCCCCGGCATGTGTCAGGCGGACGGATTGATTGCGCAGGACCGTGATGCCGCACTGCTCCAGCATGCGCTGCACGTCGGCGGTGCGGTCGCCGGTTTCATAGTGCTTCCCGTCCAGGATGTGCTGCCCGGAGTCGTGATTGCCGATGACGGCGAAGACGCCCAGCGGCGCATGCAATTGTTGTAACGGTTCGAGATCCCGCGTGTCCGATGTGGAATCGAAGAGGAAGTCGCCGGGCAGGACGATGAGGTCGGCCCCCAGGGCGTTGAGGCGGGCGACGGCGCGCGCGACGAATGCCTTCCCCTTGTACGGCCCCACGTGCAGGTCGGCGGCGACGGCGATTGTCAGAGGGGGAAGGCCCTTTATTCGCACTATTTTTTTATTCAGAGTAATCCGCTTAGGCTCAACGAATGAGCCGTAGATCAGCAGGACCAGTGCCAGTGCGGAAACGATCGGGAGCACCCACCATACGTCGTGGGGAGCCTGCCGAACCAGGATGGTGCCCAGGATTGTTCCGCCCGCTCCGGCAAGCGCGAGCAGCGCGATCGCCAGATCCCAGACGAGGGGGTGGTGCCGCAGGGGAAGACCGGGGCGCGTCCTCATGCCGTGGCGGTCTTCTTCTTCGGAGCGGCTGTCTTGGGCCTTGGGAGGAGCGGCGCGAGGTACTGGCCGGTGTAGCTTGCGGCAACGGCTGCGACTTCCTCCGGCGTGCCCGTCGCGACGACGGTCCCTCCGCCCGTTCCGCCGTCGGGTCCCAGATCCACCACGTAGTCGACGGACTTGAGCACGTCGAGGTTGTGCTCGATGACGAGAACCGTATTGCCCTTGTCCACCAGCCGCTGGAGCACGGTGAGCAGTTGCCGGATGTCGTCGAAGTGCAGGCCCGTGGTCGGTTCATCCAGGATGTAGAACGTCCGCCCCGTGGAGCGGCGCAGGAGTTCCGTCGCCAGCTTCACGCGCTGGGCTTCGCCGCCGGACAGCGTCGTGGCGCTCTGGCCCAGGTGGAGGTAGCCGAGGCCCACGTCCTCCAGGGTCTGCAGTTTCTTCTTGAGGGTGGGGATCGCTCCGAAGAAGCCGATGGCTTCGGTCACGGTCATGTCCAAGGCATCCGCGATCGTCTTGCCCTTGTAGGTGATCTCCAGCGTCTCGCGGTTGTACCGGCGGCCGTGGCACGCTTCGCACGTCACGAACACGTCCGGGAGGAA
>CAYZGJ010000089.1:0-3196 GCA_964478005.1 uncultured Candidatus Peribacteria bacterium | reverse complement strand
TTGTTTCACACGTAGCATCGCTCTCTAAGAGCGGGGTATTTACCCGACAGAATAAGGAGTATGGCTCCAAGTGCCAGGTAGGTGATGGGTTGCAAGATGATGCCCAGTAATGCGATTTCCAGCAGCACGGCAACAAAGATCTCAATATGATAGATGCCGGTTACCACATTCAAGTTCGTTTTTTGCAGCACGGTATGGAAAAGAACGTGCGGAATGAAAACACATGTAAGAATATAAAGAGTGAGCAGCGGGAGGTATGGCAGCCAATGAGAAGTATTCTTTAATGCCCAAGGAGCGAGAAGCACTCCAATGCCTCCAAGAATCAATCCAACATAGAATAGAAAAACCGGATAACGTGCTTCAATGTTATACTGATGGAGTGTGCGTTCCATGACATGGGAATAGAGAATATATGTGAGGAGGGTAACTAAAGCCAGTGCAATGCCGCGGGTGGGAAGAGTAGTTTGCGTAAAAAGTACCAAAAGGATTCCCGCAGCTGATGCAAGTGGAAGCCAGCGCAAAATATGTGAAATACGTTGAGGCCACTGAAGAATAGCTGCCGGTAGCAAGAGTGCATTTAATCGGAGTACAGCAAGGTGCACCGAGGGGGGCAACAGTTGAATCGATAGATACGTGGTGAGGGAGAGGGTGGCGGCGGCAAAAGCGGGAAGAGCTGCGATGTGCAATATGCCTCGGATGGGTGAAAAGAATGTTCCTCGTCTTTGAGACCAAGCCAGAAAGAGTATGGCTGAAAAGATGAAAAAACCCATGGAACGGAGACTCATCAATGCCAAGGGGGAGATATCCTGCAGCATCAGCCATTTTGCCACCACCGGATTGAGCCCCCACAGCAGGATGATCAGAGAGATCAGCAGATAGATCCTGGGAGAAGAAGATCGGAATTCCAGGATATCGGCCCCCATGCGGCGCAGTTCCCGTTCCAGATCCTGCGCCTCTTCCGCCGTCAGCCGGAAACGCATGTGCATGGTGGATACATTGTGAGCCTGATCATTGCGGATACGGATGCGTTGGATGTCATACGGCCGGATGACTTCGTAGAGGTGGATCCAGTCCTGGGCCAGCACACGGCAGCGCAGCTTCCATCCGGATCGTTTCTTCTGGACGGTGGCCGCCACCGGATACAGCACCCGCTCCACGTCCTGCGGCAGCACCCGCCCCTCCGCGATCTGCGCGTAGAGCTTGTCCAGGTCCCCCGTGATGCCGCGCTGCTCCAGCAACTGGGCCAGGGCGGCGGTGTTCAATTCGGAGAGGTAGCCGCGGTGGCGTTGCAGCAGGTGGTCCTGCAGGATCTTCTTCCCGCTCTCCACCTTCACCGCCCACTTCTCCTCCGCCAGCGCCGTGCGGATCAGGGCATTGCCGATGCCGGAGTGCGACAGGTGCAGCCACTCGCGCGTGACGTGGTTCTGCTCGTCCGTGTCGATCTCCAGCACGTCGGCACGGTGGAGGGGGTGGCTCAGCGGCACCTGCCTGCCGTTGACGAAGACGGTGGTGAGGCGCAGCGCCCTCTCCGGATACAGGTACAGTGCGCCGTCGAGCGCCGTTGCGTCCGTGGGCACCAGCACGGAACGGTTCTCGTTGCCGTAGATGACGAAAGCCTCGCTGAGGATGTCGCTCTGCAGCGTGGCCCAGAATTCCTCGCTGCGGTGGCGGGTATCGTCGGAGAGAGTCCGGACATGCCGTGTCCAGGGGATGTAGTCGAGGATGCCCTTTGCCTGCGCGTCGAAGCAGACGGCGGCGATGCCCCGGTGGGCGTAGGCGTCCATGCCGTGCGTGCGGATCTTGCAGCGCACGTGCGTTCCGTCCTCCAGCACCACGGTGGTCTGCAGGCCCCGGTAGCCGTTGATCGCCGGGGTATTGATGAAGTCGTCGAAGGTGAGCACGATGCGCGGCCACGCCTGGTGGATGGCGCCGAGCGTGCGGTAGCAGTCCTCCACGCTCTCGCAGCGGAAGACCACGTTGTACAGCAGCGTCGGACGGGCGGACTCTTTCTCCAGCTCGTGCTGCAGGAGGAGATTCTCCCAGGTCTTGTACTCGAAACCGATGTCGGTGGGCAGGCCCGGCGCCAGGGTGCGCAGCCGTTTCTGCATGACGGGCGCCAGAGCCGCCACCCGCTTGCGGTTGCTCTCCCGCACCTGCAGCAGCCGGTCGTGCAGTTCCGGTTCCAGTACGGCATGACAGAGGAAGGACAGCTCGTCGCGCAGGTCGCGCATGCACAGGCGATCGGCGATCTTCACGTATACGTCCAGCGTCTCCTTGGCCACGGCGCGCTGCTTCTCCGGTGAACGGAAGCCGATGGTCTGCATGTTGTGCAGCCGGTCGGCCAGCTTGATGACCATCACGCGCACGTCGCGCTCCATCACGGTGAACATCCGGCGCAGCGATTCAATCTTCTGGTCCAGGCTGGGATGCCCCGCCAGCTCGCTCTCATCCAGCTTGGTGAGGCCCCGGATCATGGCCCCCACGCCCGGTCCGAACTGCGCTTCCGCCTCCTCCAGCGTCAGGTCGGTATCCTCCACCGTATCGTGCAGGAGCGCGGCGATGATCGTGTCTCTGTCCCCGCCCATGCGGGCGACGATCTGCGCGACGGCGATCGGGTGTGTGATGAACGGGGAGCCGGACTCGCGCATCTGTCCCGCGTGCATCCGTTCCGCCAGACGCAACGCCTCTTCCGTCTTCTGCTGATCGGCGCGGGAGAGGTGCCGGATATGCGGAAGGAAGTCGCTCCACAGCATGAGGCCGATGATAGCTCGTTTTTCGCAGCACGTAAAGGTAAATTGTCAAGCCTGCCCTATGCTGCGCCAATCGGCCCATCGGACGGATATTCCTTGCGCATGTACCGAAGGTACGCGCGGACGTTGGCATAGATCGTCCCGGGCGGCAGGGCCTCTACCTCCTCCGGCGTGAACCAGCGCAGTTCCGAGGCTTCGGCGTCTTCCCGCCGCAGCGGCTGATCCGGATGGAGGGGGCGGGCGAGGTAGAGGAAGTCCATGTGCCGGTGGGCGGGTTCGCTGCGTTCCGCGCTCGCCGGAATCTCTTCTTCCAGCATCATCCACGGCCGGGGCAGCATGCGGCCTTCTTCCGATGCATCGGCAAACAGATCAGGTTGATGATCTCCGATGATGTGCACATCCAGCCCCGTTTCTTCCCTGCACTCCCGGCGCGCCGTCTCGTCGGG
>CAYZGJ010000088.1:0-3289 GCA_964478005.1 uncultured Candidatus Peribacteria bacterium | reverse complement strand
TGCTTGGTGCTTGGTGCTTGGTGCTTGGTGCTTGGTGCTTGGTGCTTGGTGCTTCAACAATCATTCCGGTCTTCTCCGTCAATACTGCAACTGCACCGGCGCCACGTAGCCGTAGCCGTCCACGTACGTGCTGTACCACGTCCCGTCGGCGGGGGGGTTGTACCATTGGCAATCCGTGGGACAGACATTCCACTCCCCCGCCTGGCAGATGCCGTCGCCGCAACGGATGTTCGTCGTGGGGGAGCTGTACGTGCGCGTCACCGTGCCGAACGTCTGCGTCTGGCCGTACGTGGCGGACTGCTGCCGCGAGCGGTTGAGGAGATCGCCGTAGTAGGACGTCTGATCGTACGAGCCGTACGAGCGGCCATCGGAGAACGGGGACGGGCGCGGATCGCTGCGGTAGGGTATGGACGGGTAGCGGGAATAGTCGATGCGGCCGGAACTGGAGGTGGAGCTGCGGCCGGTGTACCGGGTGTCTCGTTTCCATGCTCGGTACTCATCATCGCAGGCGCGGGTTGCATCCCGGTGCACCCGGTCGGCATCGCGCAGGCGTTCTTTATGCATACGGGAGAGATCGCGTTCGAAGGTGCGGAATTCCCGATCAATGTCACGCAGGGCGTTGGAACGGGTGCGGCTGTCGGGAATCTGCCAGGCCTGCTGCACCTCCTGCAAGCGCTGCTGATAGCCGTTTTCCAGCGCGTCATGATACTGCCGATACGCCTGAAGTCGCTCGTTTTCGTAGGCGTTGACCGCCTGGATCATGCACTGGCGGTATTGTTGCTCCCCCTGGGACTGGGAAAAGCTGTCGATGTCGTACGTCTGGGCTTCGGTCAGGAAGAAGAGACCCGGCGAAAGGAGAAGCGCAGTAATTCCAAGCGTGATGGCAACGGGAGAATGACGGCGGGGCAGCATGGGAGCAGGGGGGAAATCACGCCTGTTGGGACGATGATTCCCCGTCTGCCTTTCGTGAAATGACAACTATTTTGAAATACAGCAACTATCGTACGACCGCCCGCTGTGCACGTCGTTTCCTCTTCGTGGGCGCCAGCACCATCATCCAGCCACGATCGGCGCGCCGCGTCCGGTGCCCCAGCCAGCGCTGACGGAATTCTTCCACCGGAAGGGAAAACCGCGGACCATGCCACGGATCGAAGAGCACGATGGCTTCGTCGTTCAAGCCGACGGCGATGGCGTAGTGTCCCGCCTCCTCCCCCGGCTCGCGGTAGTTGACCACCACCGGATGCCCGTGCTCCAGGGCGCTCTCCAGCTGCTTCCACGTGGCGGCGGGATACGTGCGTACGCCGAGGAGCGCCTTCCCCAGAATGGCCATGACCGTATTGGGCGTGCCGCGCTTGGCGGAAGTCAGGCACAGGCGGCTGAGGCGCCGCTCGGACACGGGCCTGCCCAGCGCCCCGGCCAGCATCCGCAGGACGGCCGGCCCGCACGTGTAGGTGGTCTGCTGCCGGTAGTAGGGAATGCGCGCAATCATAGAAAGAGTGTAGGCCTCCCCCCTCGGAAATGACAAGAGTTCATTTGTGCCAAATTTGCCAATAAATATCGCAATGACCAGATATTGAGCAATCGGGAAAACGCCACGAGCGAGGGGCGGCACGTGCTACGCTATCCGCATGAGGATCGCCCTCGTCCACGAACTGCTGACCATGAAAGGCGGCGCCGAGCGGGTGCTCCGGGTTCTCGCGCGCCAATTTCCCGATGCCCCGATCTTCACCCTTCTCTACGACGAGAAGAAGATGTCTGACTGGTTCCCGCCCGAACGTATTCGGACAAGCCCCCTCCAATCCAAAGCTCAATTCCTGAATCATTATCCATTGTCCATTATCCATTATCCATTCGATCACCATCTCTACCTGAAGAAATTCCCCGCCGCCGTGGAATCCTGGGACTTCTCCGGCTTCGACCTGGTCATCAGCTCGTCCTCCGCCTTCGCCCACGGCCTCATCACCAACGGCAGCCCCCCGCACCTGAGCTTCATCCACTCCCCCGCCCGCTACCTGTGGGACCGCACGCACGATGTCCGGTGGAGAGCGGACAGGGGCCTCTGGGGACCGCTGAAGCGCACCTACCTTTCGCGGACCTTCCACGCGCTGCGCATCTGGGACGCCGAGGCCGCCGCCCGTCCCGACCTGCTCGTGGCAGCGTCGGCGGAAGTGCAACGCCGCATCCAGCTCTACTGGCGCCGCGAGAGCACGGTGCTGCATCCGCCGATCGACGATTTCTGGTTCAAAAATCAAATGACCAATGACCAGGCACCAATGACCAATCCTTCTCAGGACACGTCCTACCCCCTACCCCCTGCCCCCTACCACCTCATCGTTTCCACGCTCGCCCCCTACAAGCGCCTCGACATCGCCGTGGAAGCCTGCACCAGGGGAAGCATCCCGCTGATCATCGCAGGAGACGGGCCCGACCGGAAGCGATTGGAGAAGATGGCCGGTCCGACGGTGCGATTCCTGGGACATCAGGACAACGCACAGCTGCGAACGCTCTACCGGCACGCCACGGCAACGCTCTTCGTCGGCGAAGAGGACTTCGGCCTCGTGCCGCTCGAATCGATGGCCTGCGGCACGCCGGTGATCGCCTACCGCGCGGGGGGAGCGCTGGAAACCGTGATCGAGGGGGAAACGGGGACCTTCTTCGACGAGCAAACGCCGGATGCGCTGCTGAGCACAATCCGTGCCTTTGATCACAAGAAGTATTCAAAAGAAACATGCCGATCCCATGCGGAGAAGTTTAGAGAATCTTCGTTCGTACAAAACTTGTTATCACAAATTGAGCTTCTGACTGGTTCGAGCGTCAAAACTGCCTGATTTTGGCTAGACAACAATCCACATTCGCATGCGCACTGTCTTGTACACATGTAGTGTACAGCGTAGTCTGTGCTGTGCTTGCCCACTCCGAACCTCATGACAAATTTCCTCCGCCGTCTCGCCCTCTCCTTCCTCGCTCTGGCGACGTGTGCCGTGCCCCTCTCCTCCGCTGCCTACGGCGGAAACATGAGTTGGGATCCGGGGGATACGGGCGGCATCTTCCAGACGCCGGTGCGCGTGCGCGGGCAGTACCTGTGGATCACCCCGCTGTCCCACCGCCAGCAGCGCATGCACCTGATGGAACAGCGCAAACAGGAACGCCTCGAGCGCCGCACGCTGATCCTGCGGCCGGTCACACAATGGGAGTTGTTATGATGTCATTTCGTTCGTTCGTTTCTTCGTTGTATCGTTATTCTGTCGGGTAAATACCCCGCTCTTAGAGAGCGATGCTACGTGTGAAA
>CAYZGJ010000087.1:0-3296 GCA_964478005.1 uncultured Candidatus Peribacteria bacterium | reverse complement strand
CAGCTTCCGCTCGATCTCCTCCATGCTCTCGCCGGTTTTGCGCTGGATGCGGCCGAGCATTTCTTTGTACTCGCCTTCGGCGACATCCATATCATCATTCGTCATCTGTCCCCACTGCTGTTGCACTTTTCCTTTGAATTCGTTCCACGTTCCCTTCCACTTGAATTTCGAGGCGGTATCGTCGTGTCCGGCGTTGTCATCATGGTGCGTCATGGGAGTGAGGGGGAAAAGGATGAGATGGCTGCCCCCCGGACCGGCTGACGCCGTGTGCTTCCTTTTCTCCTTCATCCGAGAACAGCGCAACGGCCCGGGGGAACAGTCTGCTTTCCTGACGGACGGTGGGGGCGGGACTGACAGGGATACTCCGTCATATCGGCGCGCATTGTCCGTCGCCTACTGCGATGGATGCTCCCACCGATACTGCCGGCTATGGACGGCCGGACGCGCAACTGGGATCCTACGCGCTGATTACCGCTGTCTTCCTCGCGCTGGTCATCGGGCTCTTCTGGATCGCGGGATCCCTGGGAATCGGTCTGTCGCGCATCGGCATGGGGGATATGATCCTGTTGGGGCTGGCCACGCACAAAATTGCCTGGCTCCTCTCCTTCGATGTGGTGCTCAGCTTCCTGCGCGCGCCCTTCACACGGTTCCGCGGCTGGATGAGCCCGGGGGCGGTGCTGCACGAGCAGGCGCGCGGATCGGGACTGCGCTACGCCATCGGGGAACTGCTGGCGTGCCCGTGGTGCCTGGGGATGTGGATCGCCGCGCTCTTCGTGTTCGCCTTCATTTTCTGGCCGGACATCACCCGCACGGTCGCCGTCATCTTTGTGGTCCTCATGATGGCCGACGTCCTGCAGGTGCTCTATCTGCTCCTGGGCAAGCTCAACACGCGGGCGACGCGCTGGTCGGAGCACTGATATCATTTCTGTCGCAGGCGATTTTCCAGATGCGGCGGCAGCGTCAGCAGCATCAGCGTGATGCTGGCGGCCAGGAGACCGATGTCCCGCACGGTGACATCCGTGATACCGGTGACTATCAGGACGGATAGCAAGTGCAGTGCACTCAGCCCTGCGGCGATCCACGTCCAGATGCCCAGGAGCAATAGTATGCCGATGCCGATATCCAGAACGCCGGTGGAAAGCAGCGCCGTCTCGGGCGCAACGGGGAGCAAGTCCATCGCCCACGGTTGCATCAGTCCCGCCCACGCCTGCGTGTGCAGCAGGATGAGAATCCCGGTCCACACGTAGGTGATTCCCAATCCCAGCCGGAGGACGAGGAGGGCGGTGCGGTTCATTCCGTGACGGTAATCGTGCCTTCCATACCCTGTTCCCTATGCCCCGGTACGGAACAGTAGAAGACGAAGGTGCCCGCCTGCCGCGGGGTGAAGGTCACGCTCGGGTTGGGTTCCGTGAGCAGACCGCTGTTCACGCCGAGTGCATCGATGACGAAGTCATGCGTCCCCTCGGAGACGTCGAAGAGGATGGTCACCGCCTGTCCCCGACGTACGGTGATCGCAGCGGGTGCGAAGTAAAAGTTCCCCGCTTCCATCGTGAGCACGATCGCATCGGGAGAGGAAGCGGAGGAGCCAAGGGGGGAGGAGGGGGAGAAGGATGCGGCGGAAGAGCGCGATGAAGAGGAGCGTGCCGCCGCGCCGTCTTCCGCCGGTTCCGGCAGCGTGCATCCCATGAGAAGTGCGAGGAGGAAGAGAGCCGTTGTGGATCGGAGCATCGTGTGCATGTGCCGCATGTGTTATGACACGACGTGCACGACGTCATTTGCTTACACGATTGTTTGCCTCGCGCCTCCCCCGTTCTTCCTGTTGGTGCCGCTTCCGCCGCCACAGCCATCCGGCAGCTCCCGCCCCGGCGAGCAGCCCCGTTCCCAGAAGGCGCTTGCGGGATGCAAGTTCCCACTCAGCGCTCCGGCCCTTCGCCCGCGCATCGAAAGGGCCGTGCGCCCCGTGATCGTGCGCGTCGTCGAGGGGTGTGAAGAGATTGCCGGGACGATCCGGATCAATGTCTTCCCCCGTCATCTGGGCATCGAATCCCGTCCGCGCCAGGTAGCGGTCCGCCGCAGAAGGGAAGAATTTGTTGCCCTGGATGGCCTGCAGTGCGGGCCATCCCACCGTCACCTCGCGCCGCCGCGGATGCGCCGCTGCCCAGACGAGAGCCTGCGCCGCCACCTCCGGCTGGAAGATGGGTGGCAGCGGTTGCGGCTGATGATCGACGTGCGTCCGGCTCCACGCAAACTGCGGCGTGTTGTGCGCGGGCAACTGCACCATGGTGAGGTGCACACCGCTCTCCTCATGCAGCAGCTCGCTGCGCAGTGCATCGGTGAAGCCGCGCACGGCGAACTTTGCGCCGGAGTAGGCCGACTGCAGCGGGATGGCGCGGTAGGACACGGCCGATCCCACCTGGATGATGTGGCCGTGATCGCGTTCCCGCATCCGGCGCAGTGCCGCCATGGTACCGTAGACCGTCCCCAGGTACGTCACCTCCGTCACGCGGCGGAATTCCTTCGGCGTGATCTCCGCAAACGAGGAGAAGACCGTCACCATCGCATTGTTGATCCACACATCGACGGGTCCCAGTTCTTCTTCGATGCGCCGCGCCGCCTCCTCCACCTGCTTCTCATCCGCCACGTCCGTCACGATCGGCAGCGCCCGTCCGCCCAGCGCCGCCACGTCCCGCGCCGCCCCCTCCAGACCCGCCTCCCCCCGGGCGAGGAGCGCCACGGCGTCACCCTGCCGCGCAAACGCCCGGGCGGTCGCCCGCCCGATGCCCGCCGATGCGCCGGTGATGACGACGGTGCGTGCCACATCCGTTCAGTATCGGCACGATCCCTCCCGCGCGCAATCAGATGAGCGAGATTTTGCATGTCCGGAAAGGGTGCGGAAGTGGAAAGAGGAATCCAGGCATCCCGTCAGCAATGATCCTTTGGATGTTTCCCCCTCAACCTATGCTCTCGATACCGGCCACAGCAGCGGCACTCTCGCTCTTCCTTTCTTCCTTCATGACGGGGCTTCCCCTCACATCCTCCGACCCGGCGTTCTACACCACGCAGGGCGTGCCGGTCACCGGCGAGGATATCACCAACACGTTCCGCAATCCCGGACAGCAGACGCAGTTCCTCTTCAATCCCTCGCAGCCCTTCCGGCAGAGCGCGTTCGACATCCGGCAGTACGTGGCGCATCCGTGCTACAACGTCGTGGGACGGGAGGCCGAACTGGCGGAGTGCCAGCGGCTCCTGGGCGAAGATGCCAACCGCGACCTGCAGAGCCTGCTGGAGAGCGGCGA
>CAYZGJ010000086.1:0-3490 GCA_964478005.1 uncultured Candidatus Peribacteria bacterium | reverse complement strand
GTGGTCGTGAAGACGCAGGACGGGGGCGTGCGCCAGGGCAAGATCACCAAGGTCTTCGTGTCCAAGGGGCTCAAGCGCGTGGAGGTGACGGAGGCCGATGCGGGCGACATCGTCACGGTGGCGGGCATCCCGGACATTTACGTGGGCGAAACGATCACCACCGATGAGAACGCCGAGCTGCTGCCGGCCATCCGCATCGATCCGCCGACCATTTCGATGAATTTCCTCGTCAATAACTCGCCGTTTGCGGGGAAGGAAGGCAAGCTGGTCACCACCCGCCACATCAAGGCGCGATTGGAGAAGGAGAAGGAGACGAACGTCGGGTTGCAGGTGGAGGAGATCCCGGGCACCGATTCGTACAAAGTGTCCGGCCGCGGCGAGCTGCACCTCTCCGTTTTGATTGAAGACATGCGCCGCGAGGGATTTGAGTTACAAGTCTCCCGGCCGCAGGTCATTATGAGAGAAGAGAACGGTGTGCAGGTGGAGCCGATTGAACATGTGATCATCGACGTTCCCGAAGAGTTCTCCGGCACCGTGATCGAAATGCTGGCGCAGCGCAAGGGAGAGATGCTCGACATGAAGACGAAGGAGAACCATGCCCGCATCGAGTACAAGGTGCCCACGCGGGGGCTGCTCGGTTTCCGTGGCGACTTCATCATCGAGACGCGCGGCGAGGGGATTCTCACCCACTCCTTCCTCTGCTACGAACCGCACAAGGGCCCCCTGGCCGACCGCGGCCGCGGGTCCATCGTCTCCATGGAGAACGGCACGGCGGTGGCCTACGCGCTGTGGATGCTGCAGGAGCGCGGGCGGCTGTTCATCACGCCGCAGACCAAGGTGTACGCCGGCATGATCATCGGCGAGAGCGCCAAGCCCGAGGAGATCACCGTGAACCCCGCCAAGGAGAAGAAGCTGACCAACACCCGCTCCTCCGGCAGCGATGAGGCCATCAACCTGGTCCCCGTGAAGCCGATGACGCTGGAGCAGGCGCTCGAATACATCGAGGATGACGAGCTCGTGGAGGTGACGCCGACGAACATCCGCCTGCGGAAGAAGTACCTGGATATCAATGAGCGCAAGAGGATGGCAAAGACGAATGAATAATGCAAAATGGGAAATGGTGCGCTGAGGCAAGCTTTTCTGTTTAGCTTCCATCCACTTCCAAAGTCATTTCGCATTTATCATTTATCATTTCCTATTTTGCATTTACCATGCCCGCCGATGCGCTCCAAGATCGCACTGATCTACGTCGGCGGGTCCATCGGCATGATCGTGAACAGGAAGACGGGACGGATCGAAGCCGTGGAATCCCTGGGGGAGATCCACCGGATCCTGCCGGAGCTGCAGAAAGAGGTGGCCCTGACGTTCCACCCGCTCTCCAACGTCGATTCCTCCGATGTCACGCCGGATCTGTGGACGCAGATCGCCCGGCTGATTGAAGCGCTCTACGACGCGCACGACGGGTTTGTCATCATCCACGGGACTAACACCATGACCTACACCGCCGCCGCGCTCAGCTTTGCGCTGCAGAACCTGAGCAAGCCGGTGATTCTGACAGGCGCCCTCCTGCCTCTCAATGACGCCGCCGGCGACGCCCGCCGCAACCTGGTGTACGCCATCCGCGCGGCGCAGCTCGACATCGCGGAAGTCTGCATCACGGTGGGGCCGCGGGTGCTGCGCGGCTGCCGGGCCAAAAAGGCACACGAATCCGTTGCCAATACGTTCGCCAGTACCCGCTTCCCGCCACTGGCCGATTTCACCCGGACCTTCGAAGTGCACGCGTGGCGCACTCCCCGCCGCAAGCGCACGCTGCAGTGCCGCCCCGCGTTCGACCCCCGTGTCGCGCTCCTCACGCTGCACCCGGGCATGCAGGAATCCTTCCTCCGTGCGGTGTCGGAAGCCGATCTCCGCGGCATCGTCATGCGCAGCTACGGCCCCGGCATGGTACCGGCGATCCTCCATGACTGGATCAAGGAACTCACACGCCGCGGCATTCCGATCGTCCTGACGTCGCAGGTCCTCGACAGCATGGTGGATCTGCACCAATACCAGAAGCAGCTGGTTCTGGAGCGCATGGGGATCATCTCCGGCAAGGACATGACGTACGAGTGCGCCGTGACCAAGCTGATGTGGGCGCTCGCCCAGCCGCAGGGTGCCTCCCCCGATCGCCTGAAGGCGCTCATGGAGAAGAGTCTGGTGGGGGAGTTGGATGCATAGACAAAACCACCCTCGATGAGGAGGGTGGCATTGTGCTAAAAGTGATGTAACGAAGAACAGTTATGCCGATGGCTGGAGTACGTCCCGAACGGCTTGCTGCCCATTGCGTAATTCTTCCAGCAATGTGTAGTAGTCCATATTGAATTCAGCGCATCCTGCCTTTTCCTGTGCGATTAACATTTCTTCCCATTTTTCCATAACAACATTGGGTATGAAATAAAGCGAGATCATCCTGCCTCCAGCCAGACGGTGCCGCATCTTACTGGCATGACGAAGGAGAATGTGTTCGTAGTATTGGCTATTTGAAGAGGAAAAGATGGGATAAGGGAAGGGCGGTCAGTACACTTCCCGCAGATAACACTCTTCACAATAGACAATCTCCTGCTTCTCAGGAGCATAGCTCGTCGCAATCGGCTTCCGGCACTTCATACATTCCCTGTCCCACAGATGCATCGGGTTGCAGCGGGCGATACGGCGGCGGTGGCGTTCTTCGGGATGGAGGCGGGGGAGGGGGAGTTCCATCCGTTCGTAGAGGGTGCGCTCCTGCCGGGTGACTCTGAACGGTTTTTCCGTCGCTTCGCAGTGCAGGATATCTTCCCTCGCTTCCACGATGTCCGGTGATGCATTACTCTTCTCTCTCCATCGCAGCCCCCGCGCATGCGCTTCTTCTGCTGTCAGAGGAAACCATTCCTGCGCGATCGTGTCATTGTAGGGAAATGCCGAAAATTGCATCGGGAAAAATTCACCATATTCTTTGCTCGCTCGCATGTGCGCGATGATGCGCGGCACGAGTTCCTCGTACTCCTCTTTCGAGTACTGTGTGTTGAAGATGCAGTAGGTTTTATGCTGGAGGCCGGTGCAACCGAAGCAATGAGCGCAATGCGTCATATCCGTGCAGTACAGGGAGTTTGTCACTTCTTCACCGAATACCAGAAACTGTCCGTGATGCACGGGGCCGACACCGATGGATTCATACGCAAGATCTCCCGTCCCGCACATGGTTCCGTCCATCATGTCCTTCATATGCAGCCCGCCGAACTGGCAGTATCTGCAATCTTCCACATCCATGTGCAGCGCGAAGCACTGATGGCAGTTGCGCGTGGAGTTCAGGTAATCACCCGTGCAGTTTTCCGATTGGAGCAGATGCGCATACGGCGTGGGGAATTGCTGCTTCCACTCATCGAATGTCGCCCTCTCCTCGTCCATCGCCCCATCCAGCAACCGGGTGCGAAAGGCATCGAACTCCTCCGGTGAGACGGGCTTGTTGTAGATG
>CAYZGJ010000085.1:0-3686 GCA_964478005.1 uncultured Candidatus Peribacteria bacterium | reverse complement strand
GGATGGAAAACCAGAAGAACAGGAAGAGGACGGCGCTCACGCCCATGATGATCCTGAGGAATTGCTTGTTCGGGTACATCGACCCCATCAGCACCCCCTCGATGAGGAGCATGGGCGTCGTCATGAGGCCCGCCATGTAGGCGTTGTTGAGATTGGGCAGGACGTTTGCCAGCCGATCCACCATGGCGTACATCAGGATGTACATTGCCAGGAAGTGCAGTCCGGCCATCAGCAGCAGTCGATGGACGTGCATTGGTTCTTGATGACGTTGATCGTCAACTATTCTTGCACGGATCCGAACCCCTCCGCGCGCGTGTGCGTGAGGCGGAAGAGTTGCTTTTCAAGCCACAGGGCCGGCCCGAGAGGGTCCACGAGGATGGTGGTGAGGCCGGCGCGGTTGCCGCCCCCGATGTCCTGGATCACTTTGTCGCCCACCATGGCGGTTTCGGAGGCGACACAGTCCATCTGCGACAACAATTCCCGAAAGTACGAGCCGAATGGCTTGCGACGCAGCCCCGTGGCATGGAAGCGCACATCGGCGTGCATGGCCGCGCCCAGATCGCCCAGGCGCGTGCGCGAACGGTTGGTGGCGATGGCCAGTGTGTCGATGGTTCCCGCATCCCGCTGCTCCCGGAAGAAGGCGATGGTCTCCGGGGTCAGCTCCACGCCGCCGTGGGGAATGAGCGTATTGTCGATGTCCAGCGCGATGCAGCGGATGCCCCGCTTCCGCAGCGCGGCGAAATCGATAGCCGTGACCGTGGCGGCATAGAAGTCCGGCACGAAGACGGCCAGGGATCGTCGGAAGCCACTTTGTCCGGGAAATAGTCGGAACATGAGCGCGAGAAACGTCAGCAGGACTGCTATGCCGATGACGCTGCTGATCCTCAATCGTGATGCGCGCATGGGGAATACGATACAGGAAGCACTGCGTCCGCTGTGCAAAGAACGGGCGATTGTGTGCTCGGCGGTGCGGCGAACGGACGTGGAGCGGGCGCTGCAGGCGGCGCTGGAGAGCGGTGCGGAGGAGGTGATCGTGGGCGGGGGGGACGGGACGTTGCGGACCGCGGCGCAGCTGCTCGCTGGTTCCCGGGTCCGGCTGGGCATCCTGCCGCTGGGGACGACCAACAACCTCGCGCGCAGCCTGGACATTCCGCTGGACTGGCGCGCAGCATTGGAAGGTGCGCTCACGTGGGAGGCGCGGCGTATTCCGCTGGGGGCGGCCAACCGGCAGGTCTTTGTGCATACGGCGAGCATCGGGGCATCGGTGACGATTGCGCGGCTGGTGGATGCATCCACGAAACATGTGCTGGGGCGCTTCGCCTATCCGTGGACGGGCTTGCGCGCGCTGCGGCTGCACCGTCCGTTTCTCAGTACCATCACGCCGGAGGGCGCCGCCGCATTCCGGCATCGGACGTACCAGCTGATCATCAGCAACGGTCGCACGCTGGCGGGGTTCGCGATCTACGATCCGGGGGCGATCCACGACGAGGAGCTGCGTTTGTTGAGCTTCTCGGCGCAGGCAGGCCGCTGGCGTTCCGTGCTCCATTTTCTTTCCGTCCTCGCAGGCAGGTCGCATCGTCCGGGAGTCCTCATCGAGCGCAGCGCATCCTTTCACGTCGAGACGCTTGCTCCGATGCCGGTGGAGCTCGACGGCGAAATCCGGACAAAGACGCCCGCCACCTTCACGACGCTGCCCGGAGCGCTGTGGGTGAGGATGCCGACGGGGAATGCAAAATGAGAAATGCAAAATGACTTTGAAAGTAGATTGTTCCCGTGAGCAGGACATCCCTCCTGAACAAGCCATTTAGCATTTTGCATTTAGCATTTTACATTTATTCTGAGTCCATGCGTCGAGAATGCTTCCTCTGCAGTTCCGCCTTCGTCCTCACCGATGCTGATCTCGCATTACTCGACAAGCTCAGTCCCGCGTTTAGCGGAAAGAAAGAACCGATTCCTCCCCCCACGCTCTGTCCCGACTGCCGGGCGCAGCGGCGCATGAGCTTCCGCAATGAGCGCCAGCTCTACCGCCGGACGTGCGACAAGACGGGCAAGGCGATCATTTCCGTCTATCCGCCCGATGCGCCGTTCGTGGTGTGGGACAAGGACGTCTGGTTCTCCGATGCGTACGATCCCTTCGCCTACGGCCGTCCGTACGATCCAAGCCGTCCCTTCTTCAATCAGTTCGCCGATCTCTTCGCCACCGTGCCCCAGCCGTCGCTGCGGGTGGAGAGCTCCGAGAACTGCGATTTCAATAACGACATGAGCAACTGCAGCGACTGTTATCTCTGCTCGCGGACGCACTTCTCCCAGAGTCTGCTCTTCACCTATCGCGGGAACAAATCCCAAGACAGCGTGGACTGCACGCAGATCACGCGGTGTTCGTTCCTGTACGGCTGCACGGAGTGCGTAAACTGTCAGGACAGCCGCTTTCTCCTCTTCTGCACTGACTGCGCGACCTCCGCGTTCCTCTTCGACTGCCGGGGCTGCATGGATTGCTTCCTGTGCTGCAATCTGCGCAACAAACGCTACTGCTTCGCCAACGAGCAGTGTACCAAGGAGGAGTATGCGTCGAAGGTCGGGGCGTTCCAGGCCGCCTCCTGGGAGGCGCAGCAGGCGATGCTCGCGCAGTTTGCTGCGTTGCAAGCGGAGGCGATCCATCCCGCGCAGCGGCTCGTCCAGTGCGAGGACTGCACCGGCGACAATCTGCAGGGCTGCACCCGCTGCGATCACTGCTTCAGCTGTCAGGAGTGCCGGGACGGACGGTACCTCTGGGACGTGAAGGAGCACAGCGACGCCATGGACGTCTACAGCGGGGGGCGGGGGAGCGAATTGCAGTACGAGACGACGGCCACCTCCGCGGCCTACGGCTGCGCCTTCTGCCTGCGCGCGCCCGAATCCCAACACATCCTCTACTCGTACCTGACGCTCGGCTGCGCGCACCTCTTCGGCTGTATCGGCATGCGCCGGGCGCAGTACTGCGTTCTCAACACCCAGTACACCAAGGAGGAGTACGACGCGTTGGTTCCAACGATTATTGAGCGGATGCGATCGGAAGGCGCATACGGCGAATTCTTCCCGACGGCGATCAGCCCGTTTGGTTACAACGACACCGTGGCGGCGGATCATTTTCCGTTGTCGCAGGAGGAGACCGTTGCACGCGGGTGGCGCTGGCAGGAGCGGAATGACACGATTCCCGATGTCGAGAAGGTGATCGACGCTTCCCAATTACCCGATTCTTTGGATGATATTCCGGATGACGTCCTGAACTGGGCCATTCGCTGCAGTGTCAGCGGACGCCCGTTCAAACTGACCGCGCCCGAGCTGGCGTTCTACCGGCAGCATCGCATCCCGGTTCCCCGCACGCACCCGGACGTCCGCTACCGGGGTCGCATGGCGCTGCAGCGCCTGTTCCGCCTGTGGGATCGTGCGTGTGACCGCTGCGGCACGGCGATCAGTACCAGCATGGTGCCGGAGCGGTCCGGCAAGGTCTTCTGCGAAGCGTGCTACCTGGCGGCGGTGTACTGAGGGAATGGTGCAGAATGACCTCGTCACGAACACAAAAGAGCATTGTGTAGAGGGAGAAGTACTACTGGTCTATTGGCTGTAGCTGACATAGGCGCACAGGGTGCCTATAATAATCGATGACTAAACCCCCGGCTCTGCCGGGGGAATCCGGCTGGTTCTAC
>CAYZGJ010000084.1:0-3745 GCA_964478005.1 uncultured Candidatus Peribacteria bacterium | reverse complement strand
GCACGCCGGAGTAGGAACGTGCTGTGGTAGATGGGATCTTGGAACAAGCTCTCTCCCGCCTTCTTCCTCTCCCCGTCTCCCTGGAAGAAGGAACAGCGGGTGCTGTTCGTGCCGATGTGCGGGAAGGCACACTGGTGACACGCATGACCCGCGAGGAATTCGATGCGCTCGCGCAATCGCTGGCCGCTGCGGTCGCATGCGCTCCCGATGGTGTCGCACAGACGGATCTGGCGATACGGGAGGCGCTGGCGGACAATCCGCTCTTCACGGAATTACTGGAGGAGTCCGTGCAGGCAATTGCGGAACACCTCGCCCCGCCACCGATCGCCACGCCGGAGGAGATGCGTGTCATCCTGGCAGAGGCCCTGAATAACCATCTGATTGACAGTGAGATCGCAAGCTTGGAAGCAGATATCGCGGTGACAAAACAGAAACTGCCTCAGTTGGAGGAAAAAACGCAGCAACTGTTGCACGCCATCGATGACTACCTCGCATCGCCTCTCTACCTGCGCACGTACACCTACACGCGCGAAGCGATGTTCTCGATTTGGGAACGAGAGGCGCTACGACCATTCATCGCACAACAAAATGCGCTGCTCACGGAAATGGTTCGGGAAGCCATTCTCTACATGGACATCGCCGCCCAGGGGAACCAGGAAGCGACGCAGCAGGCGCGGGCGGCACTCGACGCGTACGTGTGCAAGTACAACAATCCGGCATGCAGTACGAGCGGGGAGTACGAGCTCGCCAGCACTCTGCGCAACAAACGCATGGAAGTGCCACACAGCACCAATGCACTCCTCACTGTCGCACAACCCGTCTTTGAACCGTTTGGCGCGATGCGCACGCAACTCAGGGCGACACAGGCAACGATCCGTACTTCCCTGGCCAACGTGGAGCGATGGCAAACGATGCTGGCAACTTCTTCCTTCGATCTCCGACGCCAGAGCGCCGGCATCGATGGAAATACGACGGATGAACGCGCCACGGTCGGCCGCATCATCGAACAATCACTCTCCGAGGGGCTACGCATGCCCGCACACTTCGTTGCCGAAAGATTACGGCAAGGTCCCCGTGTCGGTTTGCAGGATGGCGCGATCAAGGTTGGCATGACGGATAAGGAATTCCAGGCGCTCCTGCAAGCCGCATCAGGTGCGGTGGCAACCTCCGACGGTGCCCCCGACACCGTCTCCTCAGCCCTGCAGGATGCGCTTCTGCAGGATACGGTGCTGCTGGACATCCTCAACCGTAGCCATACCATAGCTCAGAGACACCGTGAATCCCCCATCCAGGCGGAGATCCTGCAATCCGTGGAAGCGGCGCACGAGATTCCCTACGCGCGGCTGCACCTGGAAGCCCGACAACTGGATTACACCTACACGCAGTTGACGGTCCGCCTGCGCAATCCCGGCCCGCAGACGTTCGTGCGGACGCACACGCAGGATCCATCGGGCTTTGGAAACGGCCATTGGAGCCAGCTGCTCGAGCATCCGGACGGATTGGCGGACGGCCGCATTACATTTAACATGAAGCGGCATTTCAACGGCACCACACAACGCGTCGAACTCTGCCTCTATGCGGACGCCTCCCAGTCCAAACTCCTGGATCGCATCGTCTTCACGTTTGATCAACACCAGAATCGTGCCCGGATCCTCACCGAGCAGCCGGCTTGGGATGACTACGAGGAAGGCCGCCTGGAGCGCGCGCCCGTCGAACCGAAGCTGATGATCTACGGCACCCACAAGCATAATGTCCTGGTGGCCGTCCAGTCCCCGAGCGATCAGAGCGTCGTCACGTTCGAGCGCGGCGGCATGCTGGATACCGATCACCTGACGCATGACGGCGGCACCGGTTACGCGATGGGCACGGCCACCTTCAACGTGACCCTTCCCAGCGGCCAGTACCCGCTGCGCCTCTACGATCGTCCCGATGGCTTGCTGCTCGATACGGTTCTCTTCCGATGGGACAAGGCGACGCAAACGCTCACACCCGTCGATCCGGCGGACGGGGCACGGGAGATCCCGGAGGGGGACGCGGCGGCAGCGGATGTCCTGTCCTACTTCCAGACGGCGGTCACGATGGATGATCGCATCTTCTACGGCGAGCAGCATTGGCAGCGCGTCCTGCACTCGGTCATCATGGAACAGACGCGGGACTATCCGGCACCGTACAACATGACGTATGACCTGAACACCGCATTTTATTCCGTGCATCCCCAATATCTGCCGGAGAATATCCAGGCGACCATCGATGCGGAATGGGAACGGGTCGGCACGGGGTTCTCCCGCAAACAAGCCCAGGACTGGGTCCTGCGCAGACATAATGAGCTGCGCAATCTCATGTATGAATCCGCCGTCGAATACAATATCGCCCTCGGCGAAATCCTGGGTGCCGCCGTCGAAGGCATGCAGCGCATCCGCATGGGTCGTGATCCCGCCACTGCCTTCACCAGCCTCCGGGCGCTCTGGGAGTCACACGAAAATCCCAATAACTACCTGCGCGCCAGTTACCGCTCCCGCTGCGTGGACACCATCCAGTCGTTGACAGGATTGCGACTTCCCACCCCCGACATCGCCATCGAGATTGCGCGGCGCGTCATGGACCGGATCATGGTACGCCTCCAGGATATGATCCAAGACCACAACCGGACCGTGCAGCAGCTGATCAATAACGGATACCACCTCAACGGCGACGGTAACTGGGTGCCCAATTCGACCTACACGCCATCTTCCTACAACCCGGACCTCGATGCCCTCAGCCGCACCGCCACCCGCTTCAGTCGCTGGTTCGGCACGGAAGTCGCCATGGCGGACCCCCGCCTCGACGTCGTCTCCCAGAGCGACGGAACGCAGCGCGTTGTCCTGGCCACACTGGACCAGAATTTCACAGAGGGACAGACTGTCGCGGCAATCGATCGCCTCTTCGACGTCGCCCTCACCACAGCCACCGAGTTCGAAACGGACGGTGCCGACCTTCTCAACGGCCTCGTCCGGGACGAAGCCATGAGCTTCATCGACCTGCGGATCGCGCTCCGGCAGTACGACGATGCCACCCTCATGCACGTCGCAGAGGGCTGGTACCGCCGCACGGGCACTCCCGGACAGTATCCCGTGTACGGCAGTCAATCCGTCCGGGACGACGCTGTGGCTGGCCGCATCTTCAACGGCATCATGCAGCAAGCGGAGAGTAAGCAGGGCGTCGAACTGCGCCTGATGCTCTGCATCGCGGAACGCGTCATCGGCATCCGTGCCGTCCCGCTCTACAATCTGCTGAAAGCAGGGGACACCCACGGATTCTTCACGGCGCTCATGGTGGATTTCCAGGCGCGCAATTACGGCCATATCTTCGTCTCCCAACCGGGCGTTCTCCCCCAAACGACGCACATTGCGGGCTTCACCCTCGACCGGACCAGCTACACGGAGCAGGACACATTCCTCCGCCTTACCTTCGATATCGTGGGAGCCACCCCCACCTTCAGCCAGTGGAACGTATACCTTGCAGACGCCCACGGCACCCGCATTCTGGGTGCGCCGGCGCTCTTTGAGGAAAACCGCACCGGAGGACTCTCGGGCGACATTTCGATGTTCCGCCTGCAGCAGGTCCTCCCCGGCAACCTCCAATCCGGCGGTACCTTCACCCTGCGCCTGGCCGTGTGGAAGGACCCGGACGATACGGCCGGCCTCCCGGGCAATATCATCAGCGATCCGTTCACGCTCTCGTTCCACCAGTCGATTGCGGAACCGGG
>CAYZGJ010000083.1:0-3783 GCA_964478005.1 uncultured Candidatus Peribacteria bacterium | reverse complement strand
CTCGGTGAGGTCGGGGAGCGTGGGCGGAGGGGGCAGGGGGAGAGTCCCGGTGGGGATCGGCTCCAGAGGGGCGCCTCCGGAGAAGTCCAGCTGCAGGTGCCGCACCGCCTCCATGGGGTTGTAGAGCGCAGCAAAGGGAGAGTCACGGAAGGCGATCAGTTCCCGCGGGCATCCCTCCGCCCCCGCGGAGCACGCCGCAAAAAACTCTTCGGTGAGCAGCGTATCGGCCAGCAGGTCCGCGACCACCGCCGGGTCGTCCACGATCAGGGGATCGACGTAGACCAGGTCCAGGGTCGTATTGGTCGCCAGAATGGACGTTTCTCCCGAGGTGCTGCTCATGGCCAAAATCTCGCCCCGCGCCGCCGGCAGCGTCACGCCGCCGAAGTGCTGTGACTGCGCCAATGCCGTGTATGAGCCCGATTTCAGGAGCTGCAGCTCGATGAGCCGCGCCACCAGGAGGAGGCCCAGCACCAACAAGAATCCGTGCACCACGACCATCCGGCGCACCAGAGAGCGCTGCTTCTGCACTTCCGATTGATGGGCTGCCCGGGAGAGTCGCATCGAGGCCCGGAGGATAGCAGGATCACGCCGTCTGTGATATACTGATGGGATGAATCTTCCGCAGATCGACGGCCTCGACGGAGAGCGGCTGCTGCAGACGCTGCAGGAAGCCTGCGCGCGCCTGGGGGCCTCGGACATCCACGCATCGCCGGAGAAGGAAGGCGTGCGCATCGAAATCCGCATCCGGGGCATGCTCGAGCCGCTGCAGCCTGTGGCGCACGCCACGTATGAACAATTCCTCCGCAGGGTCAAATTCCTCGCCCGTCTCAAGCTCAACATCACCACCGTTCCGCAGGACGGGCAGTACACGTTTGAGGCGTCGGAGGAAGGGGGAGAGCGACGCACCGTGAATGTCCGCGTGGCCACGCTGCCGACGCGCTTCGGCGAGACACTCACGCTCCGCCTGCTGGACCCGGCGCGGGGCATCCTGCCGTTGGCCGATCTCGGGTTCCCCGGCGACATGCGCGAGCGCCTGGAGCAGGTCGTCCGCATGCCCTACGGGTTGGTGCTCGTCACGGGTCCCACCGGATCGGGGAAAACGACCACGCTCTACGCACTGCTCTCCACGCTCATCGGCACTAAGCGCAACATCATCACGCTGGAGGACCCCGTCGAGTACGAGATCTCCGGCATCGTGCAGAGCGCCATCGATCCCGAGCACGGCTTCACCTTTGCGGCAGGCCTGCGCTCCGTCCTGCGCCACGATCCCAACGTCATCCTCGTGGGCGAAATCCGCGATCTGGAAACGGCGCAGACAGCCATCGACGCCTCGCTCACCGGACACCTGGTGCTCGCGACGCTGCACACCAACACCGCCATCGAGGCGATTCCCCGCCTCCTCTCCATGGGCGTCAGCCCCTACACGTTCGCACCGGCGCTCCGGGCCATCCTGGCGCAGCGGCTGGTGCGCACCCTCACGGAAGAAGCGCGGGCATCAGGGAATGCCGACCCCGCGGATCCGGCGAGCTACGGCGGGCGGTGGGTGCTGCCGGAATTGCTGACGGTGACCCCTGCGCTGCGTGAGATGATCTTGACGCAGGAGAGCGACCGGCGGCTGGAGGAACAGGCACGGGCGGACGGCTACCTGCCCATGCGGGAGTGGGGGGAGATTCTGGCGGAACAGGGCTACACCACGCGGGAGGAAGTGGAGCGCGTGACAGCGTAATGCGGGCTTGTGCTATGCTGCGTGCATCGCGTACCATTGTGTGCTCATGCTGCGCCGCTATCGCCACCGCCGGAGATCCTACGCCGTCGCAGCCTCGACGGAGCGCACGGGACTCGTACGCAAGATCGTGTGGTACGCCATCTTCCTGGTGATCCTCTACTGGATCGGGTCGACCGTGGTGGGGTGGTTCGGGGGCGGCGCGGTACAGAGCCGCTCCCTGACGCTGACCGTGGAGGAGGGGAGTCGCGTGAACGCCTCCTTTGACGGAGGATTGCTGCAACCGGCCGAGACCGGCGTGAAGCTGCACCCCGGCGACCGGGTCGTCACCGCGGCAGGCACCGCCATGCTCGACCTGTTCGACGGATCGCGCCTGCGCCTGGATGACCAGTCGGACCTCACCATCCGCGCCAGCGAGGAAGGCGAGGAGGACTCGGCCTACGACCTGCAGCTCGCCGCAGGCGCCCTGTGGATCCGGACGCCGTCTCTCGCGGCATTCTCCGGCTCCGTCGCCCGCACCGTTGCGACCTCCGCATTCACCGTCACGCTCCCCACCGACGCCGAGACCGTCGTGGAACAGGACGGCATCATCGTCTTCAGCGCGGACGGCGCGGGCGTGTCGGTGTCGCTGGGAGGACGCGGCGATCCGATCATCATCGGGGAAGGCCAGCAGATCCGCTTCCCGGATCCCTCCGCCCTCTCGGGCGATCCGCTGCGCTTCCGCAGCGCCATCAATCCGCTGGCGGTGCAGCGCGCGTTCGTGGAAGACTCCCGCCGGCTGGCCGCCACCGCACCCGCTCCTCCCGCCGCCGGGGACGATGCGACGACCGATCTCCTCACCATCCGCTCGCCGGCGGACGGCGCGACGGTGACCGGACGCACCGTCCTCATCGAAGGATCCGTGGACCCCCGTGTGGATCGCGTCCGCGTGAACGGCTACCTGGCCTCCATCAACCGCGAATCCGCCACCTTCCGGCAGGAGCTCGCCCTGCGCGAGGGGCAGACGGAAACCTCCATCCGCATCGAGGCGCTCGACGCGCGCGGTCTCACGCTGGCCGAGAGCACCCGCACGGTGCGCGCGGGAACGGAGCCTCCTCCCGCCGCCGATGCCCCGGATCCCGCCCGCCCGCAGATCACCGCGCCCGCCGCCACGGGCCAGACCTACCGCACCCAGGCCGCCGAGCTGGTCATCCGCGGCACCGCGCCCGCAGGCACGCAGCAGATCATCGTCAATGACTATCAATTGCAGCTCTTCCAGCCGGGCAACCCCACGTGGAGCTACCTCGCCACGACGGCACTGGGCAACCTCGCGCCCGGCCGCAACGTCTACAACGTCTACGCCGTGGATGCCAATGGCACCCGCAGCACCGCCGCCACCCTCACCATCCTGCACGAAGCCGGCACGACGGGGGTCGTGGAGGGGGGCGGATCGACGGGCACGCCTGCGCAGCCGCCCGCCGCCGTCACCGAGGATCAGCTGCCCGCCAACGCCCCGCTGGCCCCCGGCACCCTGGCCGTCCGCTCACCCGGGCCCGGCACGTCCTTCACCGCCAGCGGCACCGGTTTCCTGCTCGAGGGGACCACGTCCAACCAAACCGCCAGTGTGTGGGTGAATGGCTACCGTCTGCAGCTCTACACTCCCGGTGCCACCTTCTGGAACTACATCGCCTCGGTGGACTTGGGAACTCTCAAGACCGGCACCAACGCCTACCGCATAGTCGCCCGCAACGCGCAGGGGCAGATTCTGGATACGCTGACGTATACGGTGGAGCTGGAAGAATAGGATCACTGTGAAGGTAGAGTGAACTTGACATATTATTTTTATACAATAAAATCAACTTCATGAAATCATCACCCCTCTGAATCCACCCCAATTTTTACCTGCTCCCTCGGTTGATTTGCTCTGAATACACAGGAAAAGGAAGGATACAGTGATTGACGCTTACCAATCCTGCTTCCCTCCGTTTCCCATGGAAAAATACATCACGGACGCTCTGCACAACAGTTGTTCGGTTGCAGCATTGAGGTAACACTTTCCTCCAAGAGGCATGCGTAGACTA
>CAYZGJ010000082.1:0-3844 GCA_964478005.1 uncultured Candidatus Peribacteria bacterium | reverse complement strand
ATTGCCATTTGGAGCGGTAAAAGTATAAAACTGATCTTTTGTTCCATGGCCTGCTTGAGCAGTTGCTGGGTCAGATTTCCAAAGTCCACGAGGGTCATTATCCGGGTTCTTATATCTTGAAAGAGCCTCATTACTCATGGGTAATTCACTTATGGCCTTCCCTAGCTCTGAAATGCTGCGACAAAAACACATTACATAATCGTGCCTAGAAGAAATAGTCTTTCTATTTTCACGATTGGTACGCTTTTCCCAGATAAAATTTGCAATAAAATTTTCCTCTCCGAATATTTCATCCATCATTGCCCGTAAATTCTTCACTTCAGTATCATCAATACTCACAAATATCACCCCATCCTGCCGCAGCAATTGCCGCGCCAAAAACAGGCGCGGGTACATCATATTGAGCCACGTCGAGTGAAAGTGGCCGCTGTCGCTGGTGTTTTGCTTGTACAAATCGGCATTCACCACGTTGCCCTCTTCATCTATCGCCCCAATTTCCATCAGGTATTCCTTCTTTGCTGTTCGGAAATTGTCACTGTAAATAAAATCGTTCCCCGTATTGTACGGTGGGTCTATGTAGATCATCTTCACCTGGCCGTAGTACGCTTTTTGCAAAATCTTCAATGCCTCCAGGTTGTCGCCCTCTATGAAAATATTCCGGGTTTCGTCGAAGTTTTTGGATTCCTCTCTGTCCGGTACGAGCGTTGCAGTCGTCGGTTCCTGAAAAATGCGGAAACAATCGGTTTTCCCCGGCCAGGAAAGTCCGTACCGCTCTTTGCTCGTTTCCACCTTCTCCCCGAGCGTCAGTTTCAGCTTTTCTACATCCACTTTCCCATCGGTAAAAATCTCCGGACACTGTGCATGCAAAAGCGCATGAAGTGTTTCCTGCGGAGTTTGCGAAGTGCCTTGGAGTGGGTTCGGAGCAGCCATACGGGGACAATATAACGAAAGTGTTCGGGTGTACAATCGTTCATATTGCCAAGCATCACGCGCATGTTATGAATATGTCTGCACTGTGAAAGGTGAAACTGCGAATTGAAAATGATTTGCGGCGTTCATAGTTCCCCATCCCAGATACACGGCGTGATTTTCTCTTTAAATGGGTTGGACGATCGTCTAGAATACCGATGGTCGCGATGGCTATCGCGCCCATCAAAAGTCGGTCTCATACGAGGCCGTTTTTTGACAAATATTCTTGCCGCGCAGGGCTCCTTATTGGTTCCTCAAAAATAGCGCGGCGGGTTTTGCTCTATATGAGATGATCGAAAAAGACCTTCCGCTACGTGTGGTATATAAACCACGGCCGAAAGTCTTCTTCGACCCCATCATAGCACTCATCGCGCCTCCCTCAACCACTTTCCGAGGGATTTCCCTCACCCCAACCCTTTACAGAGAGCCAAAAAATGGGTACGCTGGGCGCTCGCTCGCGCACACCGCGGGCGTTTTGCATTTCTGCATACATTTTCTGTACAGCACAGACACGGAGGTTCATCCTGTCCCGACATCCTCTCCTCCTCTCGTTCCTCTCCTCTTCTCCTCCTCTCGTTCCTCTCCTCTTCTCCTCCTCTATGGACCATATCGTCGTCAAAGGCGCCAAGATGCACAACCTGCAGAACATCGACGTCACCATCCCGCGCAATCAGTTGACCGTGATCACCGGCGTCTCGGGCTCGGGCAAGTCGACGCTGGCGTTCGACACGATTTTCGCGGAGGGGCAGCGCCGGTACGTCGAAAGCCTGTCGGCCTACGCGCGGCAGTTCATCGCGCAGATGGAGAAGCCGGAAGTGGAATCCATCGAAGGCCTGTCCCCCGCCATCTCCATCGATCAAAAAACCGCGCCGAGGAACCCGCGCTCCACCGTGGGGACGGTGACGGAGATCTACGACTACATGCGCCTGCTGTGGGCGAAGATCGGGCGGGTGCACTGCACGGTGTGCGGCAGAGAGCTGCAGCGCCAGTCGGCCAGCCAGATGGTGGAGACGATCGCGAACCTTCCCGAGGGGAAGAAGATCTACCTGCTGGCGCCGCTGGTGGAGGGCCGCAAGGGCGAGCACGTGAAGATTCTGGATGCCGTGAAGCGCGAGGGGTTCGTCCGCGTGCGCATCGACGGGCAGATCCTGACCACCGACGAGGAGATCACGCTGGACCCCAAGAAGCCGCACAGCATCGCCATCGTGGTCGACCGCATGGTGGTGCGGGATCTGGGCGTCACGGAAGGCGCGGTCAATCCGCAGCGGACCCGGCTGGCGGACTCCGTGGAACTGTGCCTGAAGAAGAGCGAGGGGACGCTCACGGTGCTGGACGCCGAGACGGGGGAGGAGCTGCGCTTCAGCGAGTCGTTCGTGTGCCCGGAGCACCCCGAGCAGCAGGTGCCGGAGCTGGAACCCCGCAGTTTCAGCTTCAACTCGCCGCACGGCGCATGCGAGGAGTGCCACGGCATCGGCACGGTGCTGCAGATCGACGCGTCGTCGCTGGTACCCAATCCCAAGCTGACGCTCTCCGAGGGCGCCATTCACCCGTGGGCCACGTCGGCCAGCCGCATGGGGTACATGACGCGGGTGCTCGAAGCGCTGGCGGCGCAAGCCGGATTCTCCATGGACACGCCCTGGCACGCGCTGACGGATGCCCAGCGGCAGATCATCCTGCACGGGTACGATCAGCCGCTGCTGGTGGCCATGGAGGGACGCGGTTCGACGTACCGGACCGCCTACGAGGGCGTCATCCCCAACCTGCAGCGGCGCCACGCGGAGACGGATTCCAGCTACGTCCGCTCGCAGATCGAGGAGTACATGCTGGAGCTGCCCTGCGCCTCGTGCGGGGGCAGGCGCCTGCGGCGGGAAATCCTGGGCGTGGCGGTGGGCGGGCAGGACATCGTTTCCGTCACGGACAAGAGCGTGGAGGAAGCGGAGGAGTTCTTCCGTTCGCTGCTGCCGGAGAGCGGGAGCAGCGTGCACCTCACGAAGACGGAATTCGCCATCGCGAAGAAAGTGCTGCAGGAGATCATCGCGCGCCTCAGCTTCCTGAAGAACGTCGGCCTCACCTACCTCACGCTCTCCCGCTCGGCCAGCACCCTGAGCGGCGGGGAGGCCCAGCGCATCCGGCTGGCCACGCAGATCGGCTCCGCCCTGGAGGGCGTCCTCTACGTGCTGGATGAACCCTCCATCGGCCTGCACCAGCGGGACAACGCGCGGCTCATCGACACCATCGTGCGGCTCCGGGATCTGGGCAACACGGTGCTGGTGGTCGAGCATGACGAGGAGACGATCCGGGCCGCGGACTATCTCCTGGAGATCGGGCCGGGAGCGGGCAAGTACGGCGGCACCGTCATCGCGCAGGGCGAGCCCGAAGCGATGATCGCCAATCCGCAGTCCGTGACGGGCAAGTACCTGTCGGGCGAGCGGAAGATCGAGCCGCCGGCCGCGCGCCGTCCCGGCAACGGGAAGCAGATCGTGATCCGGGACGCGCACCACCACAACCTGCGGCACGTGGACGTCGCGCTCCCGCTGGGGACCTTCATCGGCATCGCGGGGGTGTCGGGCTCGGGCAAGTCGAGCCTCATCCACGGCATCCTGGCGCCGGAGCTGCTGCGCGTCCTGAACAAAGCCCACGCCAAGCCGCAGAATGTCGGATCCATCGCCGGGTTGCAGCATCTGGACAAGGCGATCGTCATCGACCAGTCCCCCATCGGCCGGACGCCGCGCTCGAACCCCGCCACCTACACCGGCATCTTCACCGACATCCGGGACCTCTACGCCACCACGCCGGAGGCCAAGCTGCGCGGCTACCAGCCCGGGCGCTTCAGCTTCAACGTAAAGGGGGGGCGCTGCGAGGAGTGCGAGGGGGA
>CAYZGJ010000081.1:0-3875 GCA_964478005.1 uncultured Candidatus Peribacteria bacterium | reverse complement strand
TGCTATCTGGCTTCCGTTTATTGAGAAAAACATCGGGCAGGATTCACCCTGAGCGGGGAGCGCAGCGACGAGTCGAATGGGCGAAGATTGCTATTTGAAGGAGGTGTACTAGAGAAATGCAAAATGCGAAATGGTGTTCTGAGAAGGTTCGTCGCGAACAGAACCAATCGTGTTGCACAGTCATTTTACATTTCTCATTTCTCATTTTACATTTCGCATTTCCCATTTCTCCGTCCCCTGGCCCGAATCAGCAATCTCTGCTACAATAATCAGATCGCATGGATCACACAGACACCACTCCGACGGCGCCGGTCTCGCGGCGGTTCCTCGCACAGGTCTGCGTCGGACTGCTGTGGTTCTCCGCCGTGCTGTGCGGGGCGCTGCTGCTCTCGCGGGCGCTGCTGCTGCCGCGGTTCACGCTGTTTTCGGTGGGCGGTCAGACGCTCTCGCCGCCGGCGATGGCCGTGCGGGAGCAGGCGCTGCGGGCGCAGATGCTCACGCTGGAGGAAGAGCGCGCCGTGCTGGTATTGCCGTTCCAGGATGCGCTCTTCTCGCACCTGAAGGAGGAGAAGCGGTCCCTGCCGTCGCTGCAGGATGTGCGGCGCGAGCTGCGGGCGTCCGCGGCCCGGTCTGCGCCGGCGGACCAGGTGGCGCTGGAGGCGGTTACCTTCCGCGCAGCGGACCGCCGCGTGGAGGTGCGCGGAGACGTGCGGGCGGGCAGCAGCAGCCTGACGGTCCTGGCGGCGTTCGTGGACGGCGTGGAGCGCTTGCCTTTCGTGGCGGACCTGGAGCGGCCGTCCTTCGTGCGCGTCGATGATCCGTCCCGTGGCATCCACGCGCCGTTTGCCTTCTCCTTCACCCTCGTCTCCCCCCCCTGATGCGCTCCGCTTCCGCCTTCCGCCGGCTCCATCCGCTCGCGGCGCTCGCGGCGTCCGTCGTCCTGATCCTCCTCGCGACGTTCCTGCTCTTCCAGCACGCGCAGGCCGTCCGCTCCATGCGCGAGACGGGGCTGCCCGCCGCCGTGCGGCTGCTGCAGATCGAGGAGCGTGCGGCCGTGCTGCGGGCGCAGAATGAAGCCGCAGAACTGCAGGCTGCCCTGCGGACCGGCACCGAGACGGAAATCCTGCGTCTCTCGGTCCTGCCGGAAGATCCGGCGCTCGACCGGATCCTCGCGACGTTCGACGTGCTCTTCGCGCATCTGAAGCAGCGGGGGCAGCTGCGATCCCTTCCGGCGGCGTCGGTGGGAGATCCGGAGGACCGGCAAACACGGTCTCTGCGCTGGCGCGTCTATCCCGTCACCTTCACGCTGGCGACCACGGAAGAGGGAATGAGCGCCCTGCACGCATTCCTGGACATGGCCGGCATGCTCACGGTGAACGACCTGCTGGCCGGGCGCGATATCGACCGTCTGCTGCAGCTCACGGAAGACCAGAATCCCGCAGCCATCACCGCCCTGGAGCACTTCCTCTCCGCCGACCTCCTGCGCTACGCCCAGACACCGCAGCCCTACGAGGACCAGCTCTTCGCCGCCCTCCCCTCGCTCCTCTTCGTCGAGGAGCTGCGCGGCATGCTGGCCCTTCCCGCCCGCCGGCAGGGCTTGGAGCTGCTGCGGGAGCTGGCGCCCCTCCTGCGGGAGCGGGAGCTCTGGCCCGTGCGGTTTTTGTCGCTGCAGGAGGAGAGCGTGACCACCGGCGGGGACGGCTGGGTGACCGCGTCCGTGCGGCTCGCTGCGGCGGGGCGCCTCAGCGAGATGGAGCGGTAAATCCGTTCCGCCAACTTGACCGTAGGGCAGTATTTTCGTAGATTTTGCACACTTCCTTCCCCCCTCTCCCCCTGCGTCAGCGACACCGTCCCGGCCGTCCCGTCCGTTCCCTGGAGAAGCGTCCCCGCATGAACCGGCAGATCACCGCCCCCACGGTGCTGCTCGTGTCGGAGGATGGCACGGCGGAGACGCTGTCGATTGCCGATGCGCTCGCCCGCGCGGAAGCGGTGGAATCCGATCTGATCGAAGTGTCACCCAAGGCCCAGCCGCCCGTCGTGAAGATCGGCGACTACGGCCACTATCTGTATCAACTGCAGAAGAAGGACAAGAAGCAGAAAGCGCACAGCAAGCAGAGCGAGACCAAGATGCTGCGGTTTGGGTTCCGCACCGAGAAGCACGACCTGGACCGCCTGGCCGACCGCGCCCGGGAATTCCTGGAGGAGCGCCACATGGTCAAATTCGCCGTCCGCCTGCGTGGCCGGGAGCTGACGAACAAGGACTACGCCGTCCAGAAGCTCAAGGCGCTCGTCGCCAGCCTGGGAGACGTGTCGGAAGTGGAGCAGGACGTCCGGATGCAGGGGAACCAGTTCGTGGTGGTGGTGAAGCCGGCGGCCAAATGAGTACAATGACCAAGCACCAAGCACCAATGACCAATTTCTCTCAATAATTATTGGTACTTGGTCATTGGGATTTGGTGCTTTCGTTCTGCATTTTCCCTTTGCATTCCCCGTTTCTTTCCCTATACTCCCGGCCCACATGGCAAAATTGAAGTCCCACAGCGGCGCCAAGAAGCGGGTCCGGACCACGGGCTCCGGCAAGCTGGCCCTCAAGCGGCACGGCCGCAACCACCTGCTGCAGCAGAAGAGCAAGCGCCAGAAGCGCCTGGATCGCACCCTGCTCGTCCATCCGACCAATGAGAAGACTTTGAAATCCTTGTTACCCCATCTCTAATCCGCAGGTCGAAGACCTGCTGCTGTTCCCCTCTCTCCCATGCGTGTCAAGCGCGGCACCGTCCGACACCGCCGGCATCAGAAGATCCGCAAGCTCGCCAAGGGCTACGAGGGTCTGGGGCACACGACCTTCGTGAAGGCCAAGGAGCGCGTCATCAAGGCCGGGCAGCACGCCTACCGCGACCGCAAGAAGAAGAAGCGCACGTTCCGCTCCCTCTGGATCATCCGCCTCAATGCGTCGCTGCGCGCGCAGGGGACGAAGTACTCCGTCTTCATCGATCAATTGCACAAGAAAGGCATCCAGCTGGACCGCAAGACGCTCTCCGAGATGGCCATCCACGAGCCGGAGGCGTTCCGGAAGATCGTGGAGACGGCGCAGAAGAGTTGAGAGTGGAGAGTGACGGGGGACGAATGGATAATGGACAATGGATAATGACGAATGACGAGGAGAAGGGAGGTGAGGAAGGGCAGAAAGGACGAATGACAAATTTCCAATGTCAAAGGTCAAAAAGACGGGATGAGGTATGGAGGGGTGATGTACACTTTATCCATGGATTTTCACACACGTCCGTATGAGGCAAAGGATCTGCACGCGCTCGAGCAATTGATGGTGGAGTTGCAGGAGCATCTGGTGCGGATCGACCCGCTTCATCGTCTTCGGTTGCAGCCGGGCTACGGACAGGCATATGAGGAATCGGAACGGCTCTCATGCAGGCCGTCGAAGAGTATGTGAAGCGCAAGGGGTGCAGCGCCGTCTGCGTGGAAGTTCTGGCTTGTAATGCAGGGGCCGTGCGTCTCTACGAGAGACTGGGGTATGCGGGGCGCATGGTGGATATGTTGAAGGTCTTTTAATCCGTCAAGAGAATCTTCCGTATCTCCCCCATCCTCTCCTTCGCAGCCCGTTCCCCCGCATCCAGGAAGGCTTGGGCTTTGTCGAACCGGAAGACACCGGCGGGCATCGCGGGCGTGATGAGGAGATCGCAGGCGGCCCGGCTCTTGTCGAGTTCCTCGTAACCCCGGGCGAGGAATTCCTTCCAAGGCTTGGGGAGCATCTTCTCCAGCGCGAGGTAGCGGGGGTTGGTGTCCGTGCCGAGGACGACATTGGGATGAAAGCGCTCGCGCAGGGTGCTGGCGGGAATGGAGCCGAAGTGCACGAGATCCAC
>CAYZGJ010000080.1:0-4004 GCA_964478005.1 uncultured Candidatus Peribacteria bacterium | reverse complement strand
CCCCTTCCAGGGGCTTTCCCCAAAGCTACCGGCTCTGCCGGTAGTTGCTGACTGATTCTGCTGCGCGTTCATGATTCTGTGCTACCATCCCCCGTATGGACACAGCCATGCGATCGCGGATTCGGTTGGCCGCGAAGAATGAAATCACCGAGTATCACATCTATCGTCGCATCGCATCGCGGACGAAGCATGCGGGCAATCGCGTCATTCTGGAGAAGATCGCCGCGCAGGAGAAGGGGCATCATGCCTACTGGTCGGAGCTCCTCGGGGAGACGGTGGAGCCCGCCCGGGGCAAGGTGCGGTGGTACACGTTCCTCGCATCCGTTCTGGGCCTCAGTTTCACGTTGCGCCTGATGGAACGGGGGGAGGGGTTGGCGCAGGAGGCGTACGCGGAGAT
Source organism: uncultured Candidatus Peribacteria bacterium (assembly GCA_964478005.1). Taxonomy (GTDB): domain Bacteria; phylum Patescibacteriota; class Gracilibacteria; order Peribacterales; family Peribacteraceae; genus JAKQEM01. Next base: position 3,607 of record CAYZGJ010000080.1, on the reverse strand, counting down.
CGGGAAGGAGGACAGCGGGGCGCAGGCGATCATGGAGGATGAGCAGAAGCACGAGCAAGAGCTCCTGGGGATGATCGATGAGAAGTTTCTGCAGTACGTGAGTTCCTTCGTGCTGGGGCTCAATGACGCGCTGGTGGAGCTGACGGGCGCGCTGGCGGGACTCACGCTCGCGCTGGCCGATACCCAACTCATCGCCATGGTCGGCCTCATCACCGGCATCGCCGCCGCGATGTCCATGGCTGCGGCCGAGTATTTATCGACACAGGAGGAAGAGGGGAAGAATGCGTTGCAGGCGGGAGTGATGACGGGAATCTCGTACCTCGTCACGGTCATCTTCCTCATTCTGCCGTATTTCTTTGTTGCCAATCCATTTGTGGCGCTGGGCTCCACGCTGCTCGTCGCCATTCTCATCGTCTTCCTCTTCACGTTCTACACGTCCGTCGCCAAGGGGACATCGTTCCGCAGGCGATTCCTGCAAATGGCCCTCATCAGCCTCTCGGTGGCCGTGGTGAACTTCGGGATCGGGTTTGCAGTGCGGCAGGCGTTTGGGGTCGAAGCGTAGCTCTTCTTCTCTCCCTCACCCCTGGCCCCTCTCCCTCCTCTCTCCGTTTGCCTGCCGGGAGAGGGGGATGTGTGTGTTTTGTTGTTGTATACTTGCTTCATGAAGTCCATCTCCCCCGACCGGATCCTCTACGAAGACGACGCGCTGCTCGTGGTGCATAAGCGCAGCGGGGAGCTGACGGTGGCCGCGCCGGGCGGAACGGGCAAGCTCCCGCTGTATGATTATCTGCACAAAGCCTATCCCGGCCTGCGGGTGGTCCACCGGTTGGACGCCGCCACTTCCGGCGTGATCGTCTTTGCCAAGAGCGCCGCCATCGTCACGCAGATCCGCGAGCAGGGGTTCTCCGACTGGAAGAAGACCTACCGCGCGCTGGTGGCGGGGAGGATGGAGGAGAAGACCGGCGTCATCGACCGGCCGCTGCCCGCCCGCGCCTCGGGCGATCCCGTGGAGGCGCGCACGACCTACCGCACGCTGGCGGTCTTTCCCAAAGCGTCCTTCGTGGAGCTGGAGATCGCCACCGGCCGCAAGCACCAGATCCGCAAGCACCTGCAGCTGGTCGGGCATCCGCTGCTGCTCGATCCGCTGTACGGCGACCCGCGCGTCGACCGCGTCTTCAAACGCAAGCACCGCTACCGCCGCTTCTTCCTCCACGCCTTCGCCCTCTCCTTCCCGCACCCCGTCACCGGAAAAATGCTCACGATCCGCGCGCCGCTGCCGGAGGCGTTCGAAGAAGTGCTGGCCGCGCTGCGGCGGAATGGATAATGGATAATTGATAATGGAAAATGACAGTAAAAAAAGCCCCGGGAGGAGCATCTCAACTTTTCTTATTCCTCGGTCGCAATCAATAGCCATCCATATGTCGCACTGACATCTCCTATCTTACATCTTGAGTCTTACATCTTACGTCTCCCGTCTCCCGTCTCCTCTCTCCATTTCGCATTTCTCATTTTGCATTTCGCATTTATCATCCCCCCATGCCTTCTGCTTCCATCCAACGTGCCCAGCGGGTGTTATCCGGCATCCAGCCCTCCGGCCAATTGCACCTGGGGAATTACTTCGGGTCCATCCGGCCGAACCTGGAGATGGCGGGGCGGGAGAACATCTTCTTCATCGCGGATCTGCACGCGCTGACCACCGTGCGGGATCGCTCCGCATTGGAGCAGGCGCGGGCCGACATCATCCTCGACTACCTCGCATGCGGGTTCGATCCGGAGCAATCGATCCTCTTCTACCAGTCGCACGTTCCCGCCCATGCGCAGCTGCTGTGGATCCTCTCCACCATCGCGCCCATGGGGCTCCTGGAGCGGGCGGTCAGCTACAAGGAAAAGGTGGAGAAGGGGATTCCCGCGTCCGTGGGGCTCTTCACGTACCCTGTCCTCATGGCGGCGGACATCCTCCTCTACGATGCCACGCACGTGCCCGTGGGCAGGGACCAGAAGCAGCACGTGGAGATCGCGCGGGATCTGGCGGGGTCGTTCAATGCGCTCTTCGGCGAGACGTTCGTGCTTCCCGAGCCCGTGATCCGCGCGGAGACGGCCATCGTGCCCGGGACCGACGGGCAGAAGATGAGCAAGAGCTACGGCAATACGATTCCGCTTTTTGGGGATGAGAAAGCGATCAAGAAGGCGATCATGGGGATCGTGACGGATTCCCGCGGGATGAACGATCCCAAGGATCCCGACACCTGCACCATCTACCAGATCCACACATTGTTCCTCGACGAGCAGGAGCAGAAGGCGCTGGCCTCCGCCTACCGCGACGGGATTCCCTACGGCGACGCAAAGAAGCGCCTGCTGGAGACGTACATGGACGCCTTCGCCCCCATGCGCCTGCGGCGGGAGGAACTGGCGTCCCAGCCGGAGTACGTGTCCAAAGTCATCGCGGAAGGCGCCGCCAAGGCTCGCTCCATTGCCGATGCGACGTTGGAACGCGTGGAGAAGGCGGTGGGGCTGGGGTGAAGGACGAATTACTATTTTGCGCTCGCCGATGCGCAAACTATTGCATACAAAGTTTCGCTTGCAAACCGGGAAGGAAAGGATACTGTACATTCGAAATGCTATCGATGCCCTCCGGGCTCCTTTCTCTGTTTCCTTCCCCCATCATCGTATGAGCTGCCTGTCCCATCATTCTTTCCTGAAACGATGCACCGCGCATCTCTCGCTGGTAGCCATGATGCTGCAGATCGCCGGTGTCTCTTTCTTCGCGGCATTGCCGACGGGGGCGGGGGCGGAGGAGGGCGATTCACTGCTTCCTACCACAACGACCCTGGAAGTGTCGAAAATGGGAGGAGTGATAGGCTCCGGGAGCCCTATGACTTTCACGTATGGTGAGGAAGTGACATTGACTGCCACTGTGACGCCTCCGGCGATGGGTACGGTGACATTCAAGGATGGTGAGGTTGAGATTGGTACGGCCAATCTGAATGCGAAGGGGGGGGGCGTACTGAAGATTACGACGCTGGCGGCAGGAGCGCATGACAATCTGACAGCAGTCTATGAAGGCAATGAAACGCATCAAGGAAGCACATCGGATCCTGCTGCGTCAGTCACTGTCAATCGTGCTCCACTCACCGTTACCGTACAGGATGAAGAGAGAGCATACGGTGATCCGAATCCGGATTTTTCCGTTGAGTATGATGGTTTTGTGAATGGAGAAAATGCAGGAGTGCTGACCGAAAGTCTGACATTTGAGACAGAAGCGACTGCGGGAAGCAACGTGGGCAACTACGATGTCACGCCCGGCGGTCTGACATCATCGAATTACGAAATCACTTTCGTGAAGGGAACTCTCACCGTCACTCCGGCAACTCTGACTGTTACACCGGCTAATGTAACCCGTGCGTATGGCGAATCAAATCCGGAGCCGTTGACGGGTAGTATTACAGGTGAAAAAAACGGGGATGTTCTCATTGCGGAGTATGAGACGGAGGCGGATGCAACAAGCGAGGCGGGTAAGGACTATGACATCACCGTGAAATCGGTTACGGGTGATGCAATCGGTAACTATGATGTGATGTCTGAAGTAGGAACACTGACCGTCACTGCC
>CAYZGJ010000079.1:0-4078 GCA_964478005.1 uncultured Candidatus Peribacteria bacterium | reverse complement strand
GATCTTTAACTCCGTCGATACTCCGCACTTAGAGTGCGGGGTAGTTCATTCGTTTGATGCCGAAGATGCCGACATTCCTGCACCCTGATTCCTCATGCACGGGAAACAATGGAACGAGCAACGAAAGAACGTCGTCACAGCATCGCCTCCTGCACACCGCCGGGCATCTGTCTCCCCAATTTCTCGTAGGCGCGCCTGGCGGCCATGCGGCCCTTGGGGGTGCGCTGCAGGTAGCCTTGCTGCAGCAGGAACGGTTCGTAGACGTCCTCGATGGTTTCCTGCTCCTCGGCCAGCACGGCAGCCAGGGTGGAGAGGCCCACGGGCCCGCCCCCGAAGGCGTCCACGATAATGGAAAGCAGCTTGCGGTCCGTGGCGTCCAAGCCGTCTTCGTCAATGTCCAGCGAGGAGAGCGCGGCGCGCACGCAGGGCAGGTCAATCCGGTCGGCGCCCCGCACCTGGGCGAAGTCGCGGACCGCGCGCACCAGGCGGTTGCCGATGCGCGGCGTGGCGCGGCTGGCTCCGGCGATCAATCGAGCGGCATCCGCATCCAGCGCGGCGCCCAGGATGGAGGCGGACCGGTCGACGATCTGCCGCATCTCCGACGCATCGTAGAAATCCAGCTTGAAGGTGTGCAGGAAGCGGTCTCGCAGCGGCGCGGAGACGGCCCCGGCTTTCGTGGTGGCGGCCACGAGCGTGAAGGGCTTGATGGTCAGCCGCACCGAGCGCGCGGTGGGCCCCTTGCCGATCATGATGTCGAGGAGGAAGTCCTCCATCGCTCCGTACAGCACTTCTTCGATCGCGGGACGCAGGCGGTGCACCTCGTCAATGAACAATACGTCCCCTTCCGCGAGATTCGTCAGGATCGATGCCAGATCGCCGGGCTTCTCGATGGCGGGGCCGCTCGTCACGCGGATCTGCGCCTGCATCTCCGCGGCAATGATCCCCGCCAGCGTCGTCTTGCCCAACCCCGGCGGCCCGTGGAGGAGCGTGTGCCCCAGCGGTTCGCTGCGGATGCGCGCGGCGCCCACGTGGACGCCCAGATGCTCCTTGATGCGCGACTGTCCCACGTACTCGGCCAGCGTCCGCGGCCGGAGGCTCGTCTCCAGGACATCCCCCTCGTCGGTAGCCCCGGCGACAGGCCGGACGACGGTGGAGGCGGCGGTCTGCGAACGTTGGAGTGCCATGGCGCGGAGCATAGCAGAGAACGATCGTGCACCCTACGAATGAATTGACAAAAATCTTATTTAAATATTTAATTGCAATCCTCTCCACGCTCGTTGGGGAGTAGAATGCACGTGCGTCCCCTTCCGCACCCCGCCATGCATCCCGCAGTGAAACTCACCATCACCCTCGTCCTGCTGATCCTCCTCGGCGGATTGGGAGCAGCCGATTACTTCCTGGCGGAGGGCGGCTTGCGGGGAGAGGTGGCGCGCGAACCGGGACAGGAGACCGGATCGACGGATGCGAGTGACGGAACGATGGACGTCCCCGGCGACGACGCGCCGCAGATGCCTCCCCCTCCCGGCGCCGTGGCCAAGAACCAGGGGGCCACCGTCGCGGAAGCCGCAGCCCGGCGCGGGCTGGAGGTGCGGGAAACGGCAACGCCCACCCTGCTGGAACAGGTAGCCGGCGAAGGAAACGCGATCAACACCGCGGTGCTCCTGCAGGACGGCGACCGCGCGGGGGCAGTGGCGTGGATCGAGTCCCCCGACGTGAAGGCTGTCTTCTCCACGCTGAAGGAAGCCCTCATCACGGCCTTCTCCCCCCGGATGCGCGGCCTGCGCGACGAGACGCTGCAGACGCCCGGCGCGCCCGTGCGCAACGTGCTCAGTTTTCTGGATCCGGGCCTCAGCGAGGAGCAGATCGTCTTCGTCCGCGTCCGGGAACGCTTGTTCGAATTCCACCTCGCGGCAGACAGCGAAGCGACGATGCACGCGTTCATCGACGAGCTGACCGGCCGGTAAACGGCCCAATCTTCGCTTTACATCCGGCAGAGGCATCCCTACTCTACCCGGCACTTCCGTTCGATCCCCTTCCGACGTATGGCAAAAGCGGTCAAGAAAGTCATCAAAGTCATGGCCCGTGGCGGGCAGGCCAACCCGGCCCCTCCGCTGGGGCCCGCACTCGGCCAGGCCGGCGTGGACATCCAGGGATTCTGCACGCAGTTCAATGACGTCACGAAGGACCGCATGGGCCAGATGATCCCCGTGGTCATCACCGTCTACGACGACCGCACGTTCAGCTTCGTCACCAAGCAGCCGCCCGCGTCCGAACTCATCAAGGAGAAGGCCAAAGTCTCCAAGGGCAGCGGCACACCGAACAAGGACAAAGTCGGCACCATCACCACGGCGCAACTGCGCGAGATCGCGGAGCGCAAGATGCCCGACCTCAACGCCACCGATGTCGAGGCGGCCATGCAGACACTGGCCGGCACCGCCCGCAGCATGGGGATCACGGTGGAGTAGCGGAGGAAAGGAAGATTGTGCACGAGCACGGGAACGATGCAACGTCTTTCGCGTGCATTGCGCATCGATTGTGCCTACGCTGAAGGGTGATCGTCCCCTCCCCGACCATGGCCACCCCCCTGTTGTCCCCCCTGTCCGCCCCGGATCTGCTCCTGTGGGCGCTGCTGCCGCTGTGCGCGCTGCTGCTGGTCAGTCTGCTGGTCCTGCCGGCCCTCCTGCGGCCGGAAGGGAACCCCGCCGCCGTGGCACGGGCCGCCGGATATCTGCTGGGAGTGGGATTGGGAATTGTCCTGCTCGTGTCGGGAAGCCTGGGACCGCTCTACACGCTCTTCGCGCAACAGCGGATGGATAGAGCGGACCTGGCCCTCCAGGCTGCCCTTGCCGTCATCGGCCTGCTCCTCATCGCGCTCCACGCCGTCCTGCTCCGCTCCGTCGACCCCGTCTCCCGCGCGCTGCCGGCAGCGGTCTTTCGGGCGGCCTGGCAGTTCGTAGGCCTCCTGCTGGTCATCCTCGGCATCCTCTCCGTGCTCGACCGGATCGTCCGGCACGGCTCCCTGTCCGCTCCGGATCGCGTGGCGTACCTGCTGACGATGCTCGTGGGCTTGCTCCTGCTGTGGTTCAGCTGCGCCCGTCCGGCCCCTGCCGCCTCCGCCCGCCCGCCAGCGCCCCTCCGCCCCGCTACCCCGCCGCCGCCCCGCGCCCCCCTGATCGCTGCCGACCCCGTGCCGGTCAATATTCCCGTGATGCGCACATCCGCCCCCGCCCCCCGCGTGGCAGCCAAACCGAAGGCAAAGGCCGCCTCCCGGGCGCCGAAGAAGGGGAGGAAAGCCTCCTGATCCTGCCGGGAACACTTGTCAGAACCCGGACGCCGGTGCACAATGCGCCGGCCTATTTCGTGGGAGTCCTCCCGACACGGTCGGAAGACGCTTGTACCACTTCCCCCTCTTTCCATGGCTCCAGCACCCAAAAAAGCAAACGAGAAGCCCCGCAACCCGTCCGAACGATCAGGCCGGGGGGGCAAGAAGTACCGCGAGAAGGCGGCGCTCCGGACGCAGGAGACCTATGCGCTGGAGGAGGCATGCGCGCTCCTGCCGCAGCTCTCCACCACCACCTTCGACGCCACCGCCGAGGCGCACATCCGCATCAACGCGGATACCACCCAGGCCGACCAATTGGTCCGCACGACGGTCAACCTGCCGCATGGCACGGGCAAGTCCGTCCGCATCGCCGCGTTCGTGCCGGATGATCAGGTCAAAGAGGCGAAGGCGGCGGGCGCGGAGCTGGCGGGCAACGATGACCTGATCAAAGCCATCGAAGGCGGAGAGATCGACTTTGACGTGGCCGTAGCCGTCCCCGCCATGATGAAGAACCTGGGAAAGATCGCCAAGATCCTCGGACAGAAGGGCCTCATGCCCAACCCGAAGGCCGGCACCGTGACGGACAATGTCGCCAAAGCCATCGGCGAGCTGAAGAAGGGCCGCATCGAGTGCCGCATGGACAAGAGCGGCATCATCCACGTGCCCTTCGGCAAGATGTCCTTCGGAGAGGACAAGCTCAAGGAGAACCTCGAAGCCCTGCTCATCAGGGGCGAGAGCCCGCCGCATCGCGCCGCC
>CAYZGJ010000078.1:0-4116 GCA_964478005.1 uncultured Candidatus Peribacteria bacterium | reverse complement strand
CGCGATGGCGTCCGGCCGCACCGGCACGATGGAGGAGACGGGGATGTCCCGTGCCCATACGAGCCACCGCCGGGGGAAGATCCAATCGATCATGAATTGCTGGGTATCAAACTGCACGTCACGGCACATGCCGATCGCTGTCCCCGTCTCGCTCACGATGCGCTGCCCCAGCACCGGACGCCCCTCCTCCAGCAGCTGCTGCAGGCGAATGACCTCCTCCACGGGCACCAGCAGGGCGGCATCCCGGATGCGGATGCGCGCCCCCCAGTGGCGGATGTCCATGGTCTGCAGGAACCGCTCCTCCGACCGCAGGAATCCCGCCACCCGGACGAAGAACCCCTCCACCACGCCCCGGTCGGGATGGATCAGAACGCCGCTGACGACCGCGCAGGGCTCGCGGGCATGCTCCTCCACGACGGGCAAGCCCACGGCGGTGGAGAATCTCAGGCGCATCTGCTATACTGTACACGCCCATGCACTTCTTTGCAGGAACTTCGCATCCGGCCCTCTCCGCCAGCCTGGCGAAGGAATTGCAGACGGAGCCGGGACGCATCACGCTCAAACGGTTTGCAGCCGGCGAGTGCTATGTGCGGTACGGCCAGTCCGTCCGCGGTCAGGAAGTGTTCCTGCTGCAGGCCGTCGGCCGCGATCCTCACGAGGCACTCTTCGAACTCTTCCTGATGTGCCAGGCAGCCAAGCTCAGCTTCGCCTCCTCCGTGCACGTCATCCTCCCCTACTTCCCCTACGCACGGCAGGATCGCGTCGCCGAGCCGCGCGAGCCCATCTCGGCCAAGCTGATGGCGCACCTGCTGGAGGAAGCCGGAGCCGACCACGTCATCACGTTGAATCTCCACTCCAGCCAGATCCAGGGCTTCTTCTCCGTGCCGGTGGACGCATTGGACGCAACGCCCCTCTTCGCCCGCTACTTCCGCGGCAACATGAAGGAGCGGCCGGTGGTCGTCTCGCCGGATGTCGGCGGCACCAAGCAGGCCAAGAAGTTCGCCGATCAGATCGGCGCGGATCTCGCCATCATGCACAAGTCGCGCTCCGGGCACCATCAGGCGGACATTCTGGACATCGCAGGAGACGTCTCCGGGCGCACCTGCATCCTGTTCGACGACATGATCGACACCGGGGGCACACACCTCTCCGCCATCCGGGCCCTGCGTGAGCGCGGAGCAACCGGCCCCGTCTCCCTGGCGGCCATCCATGCGGTGTTCTCCGGCGATGCCCCCCGCAAGCTGGCCGAGGCCGGCTTCACCGAAATCGTCGTCACCGACTCCATCCCCCAAGAAAGACTCGATCTCCCCAACCTGACGGTCCTCCCCATCGCCCCCCTCCTCGCCGACGTCATCCGCCACGTGGAGCGCCGGGAGAGCGTGACGGATAGCTATCGGAAGTAGCGCACGGAAAAGCATCTGCACCCGCAAGAGAATTCCCCGCTGCCCTGTGGTAGGTTGAACATTCTTTCCATTCCCCGCTTCCCCATGCGCCGCTTCCTTCCCCTGACGATTTTCCTGCTGCTGTTCCTGACCGCCGCCCCCGCTTTCGCAGACGAGGACACCGATGACGCATCCTCTTCATCCAGTTCCTCCAGTTCTTCCGTGGAATCCTCCACCGCATCCGATTCGTCTTCTTCGCCTTCTTCGTCCTCCTCATCTGTTTCATCCTCCTCGTCCGCGTCCTCTCTCAACCGCCCCTGCGCTGCATTCACCGGAACCGACCACGCCCGCTGTGTCCGGGCCGAGGCCCGGGAACGCGTCCGCCTGCATCTCCGGACCCTGCGCCAGCGCATCCAGGAACGTCGTGAAGCACGCCTGCAGCGCCGGGAGGCATGCGCGGATACACGCGGACTCGACCGGGCCCTGTGCGTGCAGGAAGGGCAACCGGAGCGTATGGAAGAGCGTGCGGAGCAACTGCGGGAGCGATCGGAGCAGGCCCGCGAGCGTCTCCAAACCCGCGCCGAATCTCTCCGCGAGCGTCAGGAACATCTGCGCTCCATCCGCGAGCGCCTGGGGGAGCGGCGGAAGAATGCCTCATCTGCGGAGCGTGAGGAGTGATAACAGCGATCCATTGAACCTTGTGACGTGCTACACGAAATCTTTACCACCCCACGAGTCGGAAGCAAATGGTGGGCGACCGTCCGATAGGTACAATTTCTTCCTTTGTTCGCTAACCCTAGAGAAAGAGCCAATTTCAGCTGAACAGAAGGCAGAAACAGGGGGGACGTTTCAAATGGTGGCAAAGGAGGTACGGACCCCGTGTAGCGTGGGTCCGGGTTAAAGGGAGAGAGGAGGAGTAGCAATACTCGATCAAGTGGTAATCGAATGGCTTTGGATTGTTACAAAGAAGGCGGCTGCTAGCGAGTTTGAGTCGTTTTACAGCCGCTTTCACTTCATCGTGCAAAGAGCGTCTTACCACCAAAAAATATCAGTTCTTCTTATCATTTTCGTAAGCTGCAATCGCTTCATCATCCGAAATTTGTAGGCGGGAGCGTAATGATTCTAGAGTAGCGGCTCTTTCTTCCCACATTTTAATTCCTTCAGAGTCATCGGTTATTTCTCGGAATGTGTCTGCCAGCTTTCTTCGAGTATCTAAGCTCTGTCCCCATTTAATACTCAATACAGTAGCAGCAATAACATTTTCTCTTGTGGGCTCACCACATATTAATGCATCAATTGCTTCAGGAAATTGGAGTGACTCTTGCATAAAAGAAGGAGTAAGAAATTATATTAACACAATATCATTTGTTATATTTATGTCAAATGATTAATATATGGCTTACATAAGCCAATTAATATGGTGGGCGATCGCAGACTTGAACTGCGGACCTCGACATTATCAGTGTCGCGCTCTAACCAGCTGAGCTAATCGCCCGTAAACCACACACGGCAACGATCCGTGAGCGGAAGGATGATACCCATTCCCCTCCCCTGCTTCAACCCGTTCAATCGGCCATTTGCAGCCCCATTACGCATGCACACTCATCGATACACATCGTGATCGCCCACCTTCAATAGCACTACGGTGTTCTCCGATTCATACAGGAAGACGACGCGGAAGCGATAATTGACGGAGAAACTCCAGTGCCCTTGCAGGACCCCGTGCAATTTGTGCGTTTTGAGCATGGGATGATGCGGATCTTCCCGAAAGAGAGCTACCTTTACCTTTGTTTCTTCCTGCAAAGCAACAGGCAGTTTGCGCAGCTGCCGTAGGAATGATTGCTTGTAGCGAATGGTCATGGGAAGCGCTGGAGCAGCTCATCCAGATCGCCATCCAGACTGGGTTCGCGACTTGCCTGAAGAATTTCTTCCACTTCCTTGTCTTCAATGTATTTTGCAACAGCTTTGCGGATGGCATCCGCTTTATTCGCAGCGATTCCTCTATCAATGAGGCTTTGAAGAGCTCGAACCAAGTCATCGGTGAGCGGAACTGAAACGGTGGTCATGGTATGATAATATCATATGATAGTATCATACACAAGAGTTTGGACATGCAAAGAATAGCAATCGGAGTATTGTTCCTTCGCACCATCTCCCCTCCGCTTCCGCCGCTACCGCCCCCCCGACCGCGATGCGGTCTGGCAATTGCACGAACACGCCTTGCGGCAGACGGATGCATTCGTATCCGGACAGGGGCACTTGGATGAGGATTTGAAGAATATCCCCGATGTCTACGATCGGGCGGGAGGCGTGTTTCTGATTGCGGAATGGGAAGGGACCTTCGTTGGCATGGGAGCCCTGCGGCGGGTGGATGAACGCACGGCCGAGATCAAACGCATGCGCGTGCAGCCGATGTATCAGGGACGGGGCATCGGGACGGCGCTGCTGCGACGACTGGAAGAGAACGCCCGCGCAAAGGGCTATCGCCGGCTCATTCTGGACACATCGACCCGTCAACAGGCCGCACTGCACCTGTACGCAAAGCACGGCTACCGGGAATACCGCCGGGGCGGGCTCGGCGGATTGGAAACAGTATGGATGGAGAAAGATCTCTGAATCAGCATCGCTCACTGTCGCGCCCCACCGTCTGCTCCGGCATCCGCATGTTGCATTGAGCATTTCGGGATATAGGGAATTCATGAATGCTGTTTCTTAAACTTTTGGGCTAGGATTA
>CAYZGJ010000077.1:0-5106 GCA_964478005.1 uncultured Candidatus Peribacteria bacterium | reverse complement strand
CCGGAGAATGCCGTCTCCTACTTCGTCTCCTACTACGACTACTACCAGCCGGAGGCGTACCTGCCCCACACCGATACGTACATAGAGAAGGACGCCGCCATCAATGAAGAGATCGAGAAGTTCCGCCACGGCGCCACCATGAATCTCCTCACGCGGCGCGATGTCCTGATCGTCGCATCGGTCAGCTGCATCTACGGACTGGGCGACGTGGAGAGTTACGAGGCGCTGGCGATCAAGCTGGAGCGGGGGCAACCCATCCAGCGCGACAAGCTGCTGCGCCGCTTGACGGACATCCAGTACCGACGCTCGCAGCTGGAATTCAAGCAGGGCATGTTCCACGTGCTGGGCGACACGGTGGAGATCTTCATGCCCAACTCGGACACGGTCATCCGCATCGAGGTCCCCTTCGATGAGATCGAGGTGATTCAGGAGGTCGACAGCTTCACCGGCGAAGTGCTGGAGGAACTGCAGGAGATCACCGTCTTCCCCGCGGCGCACAACGTGACCACCCGGGAGAAGATCGACGCGGCGGTCGACGGCATCCTGGCCGAAATGAAGGAAGTGGAGGCGGATTTCCTGAAGCGCGGCGAACTGGTGAAGGCCGAGCGCATCCGCGCCCGCACGGAGTACGACGTGGAGATGCTGAAGGAGACCGGCTACTGCACGGGCATCGAGAATTACACGCGCTACCTCTCCGGCGGCGCGCCCGGCCAGCCGCCCAGTACGCTCCTCGACTACTACCCCGACGACTTCCTCCTCTTCGTGGACGAGTCGCACATCTCCATCCCGCAGGTCGGCGGCATGCACGAGGGGAACCTGAGCCGCAAGAAGACGCTCATCGAGTACGGCTTCCGCCTGCCCTCCGCGCACGACAACCGCCCGCTGAAGTTTGAGGAATTCGAACAGAAGGTCGGCCAGCGCATCTACGTCTCCGCCACGCCCGGCAAGTACGAATACGCGCACACGAAGAAGGAGCGCATCGCCGAGCAGGTCATCCGTCCCACGGGACTGCTCGATCCGCTGGTCACCGTGAAGCCGACCAGGCACCAGATCGATGACATCACGCGGGAAGTGCAGGAGACGATCCGGCGCGGAGAGCGGGCGCTGATCACCACGCTGACCAAGCGCTCCGCCGAGGATCTCACGAAGTTCCTCAAGGACCACGGCTTCCGCGTGGAGTACCTGCATAGCGACGTCGAAACCCTCGACCGCATCGAGACGCTGCGGAAGCTCCGCATCGGGGAGATCGACATCATCGTGGGGATCAACCTCCTGCGCGAGGGATTGGACCTGCCGGAAGTGAGCTTCATCGCCATCCTGGACGCCGACAAGCAGGGCTTCCTCCGCTCGCGTGACGCATTGATTCAAACGATTGGCCGGGCCGCCCGCAATGTGAACGGCCACGTCACGCTCTACGCCGACAAGATGACCGATGCGATGAAGGGGGCCATCGACGAGACTGAGCGCCGTCGCTCCATCCAGGAAGCCTACAACAAAGAGCACGGCATCACGCCGGAGACCATCGTGAAGGCCGTCCACGACATCGCCGAGGAGCACCGCAAGGCGGAGCTGCGCCGCCCCAAGCACGACCACACGAAGATCCCCAAGGACGAGAAGAAACGATTGATTGAAGAATTGGAAGAACAGATGGATCTCGCCGCGCAGAATTTGGAATTTGAAAAGGCGGCCGATCTCCGCGATGAGATTGAGCTATTGCAGAGAGAAATACGGTAGCCGCACCCGTCCCTGGGTGCGGCCACGAAGAGCATCGTGCTATCATCGTCGGCCATGACCCAGCGTCACCCCGTTCAGAACGACGCCACCGTGTTCGTGACCACGAACACGCTCCATCGCGCACCGTTCTTTGGTGATTCCGCTGTGGCCCGCGAAGCGGTCGATTGCTTGTATTGCGTGCAGGCAATCCATCCGTTTTATCTCTTTGGATTCGTCATCATGCCGGATCATTGCCATTTCCTGTTACGCGTGCCCGCACCGCAAACCGTTTCCAATATCATTGGCGCATTCAAATCCGGCGTCACAATTGATACGAGAATTGCGCCCATGTGGCAACGACGTTTTCACATGATTGTTCCACATGATCGGCTGGCAACATTGCGGTACATCCACCTGAATCCTGTGAAGGCGGGATTGGTCGAGGATCCGGCGGATTATCCGTGGTCGTCCGCATCGCGTAAATGGGATGTGTCGGGGTTGGATGTTTTGTAACCCGCACCCGCGGAGGGGTGCGGCTGACGTATGCCATCCCGACACCAATCCTTTGTTTGCCAACTTCCCGCCGGATCGGGATCGTGCCATGCTCACGGTCCTTTCCCCAGTGCCATGCGCCGTGCCGTTTTCCTTTCACTGTTTCTGCTCCTCATGGGTGCCTCCGCCGTGTCCGCGATCGCCCGCGGGATGACCGTGGAGGAGCGGCGGACGCAACGCATGGAGAAATGGGGCATCTCGGTGCCGTATTTTGCGCACTCTTCTTCTCCTGCATCAGAAGCATCCTCTGTAGAAACGAAAAACGAACAAACGAACAACCGAACAAACGAAACGTGGATGCTCCCCACTCCCGATCAGCCTCTCTCCATCCCGGTACTTGTCTATCATCACATCCGCCCCACGACCGGCTATGCGAAGACGACGTGGAGCTGGAAGATGTCGGTGACGCCGAGTGTGTTCGAGCGCCACATGCAGTGGCTGGCGGACAAGGGGTACACGACGATCGACCTCGATACGCTCGCCTGCATCATGGCGCGTACCTGCGGCATGCCGGAAAAACCGGTGGTGATCACCTTCGATGACAACAACCGCTCGCAGTACGAGCTGGCATTCCCGGTGCTCCGGCGCCACGGCTTCACGGGTGTCTTCTACCTGGTCGCGAATCGTCTGGAGAACAAGGCGAATATTCTGCGGGAGGAGGTGCAGGAGATGGCAAGTGCCGGCATGGACATCCAGTCCCATACCATGACGCACGCCTGGCTGACCTCCCGCACCCCGGAGCAGCTCACGTGGGAACTGGCCGAGAGCAGGCGCATTCTGGAAGAATTCACGGGCAAACCCGTCCGCCACGTCGCCTACCCCTCCGTCATGCACAACGCCACGGTCCGCGCCCGGGCGCAGGAACTCGGCTACGTCACCGGCTCCATCATGGACCCGCGCAATGCCCGGGACACCGACGACCGCTTCAAGCTCCCCCGCATCATGATGACGGATGACACGGTGCTGGAGAGAGTAGTGCCCTAGCGAAGATGACAATGCGAAATGCTAAATGCAAAATGTGAAATGACATACTGAGAAGTGCCATCGCATTCAGGTGCGATCTTGCTTAGCAGCATTTTGCATTTCACATTTCTCATTTTGCATTCCCCCACGCCTTCTCCCGATATTCCTCTATACATCGCTGCGCGTTGAACGTCCCCATTAGTCCGATGGCGCGTTTCATGCGGCATACAGCTGTTCCAGGAATGTGCGGAGGGATGCAAACATGCGCTGATGGCCGTGTACATTGGGATGCTGGCCGTCTGCGAAGAGGAACGTGTCCATCGTGTCCTGTGTCCAGAGGGGCAGCAGATCAAGATACGGTACGTCCACTTCTGCACATACGCTCCTTGTGCGTTCTGCATAGTGCAGAATATCATCCATGTTGTAGTACACGTCTTTGTGCCAGTAGGAGAATGGTTGTGTTTTTGTGTCATCAATCCGGTGGACGCCGATCAATGCCACATCGGCCAGGGATTGAGCGGTACGGATGATCGAACGAATGTTATCTGTGAACTGTTCCAGAGGCGTTCTGCAGGGATTGCGCAGACTGTGCCGATGCTGCGCGCCGTTGGTACCCGGCTGGATGAGGATGAGATGCGGCTTGCGTATGGCAGCTTCCGTCTGGAGACGCTGCAGAATGCCCGTCGTCGTGTCACCGGGGATGCTGAGGTTGTACACCCTGTTCTTGGGGTGTTGTCGCTCGTGCCATGTCTTCAGGCGTCCGATGCAGCCGCCGCCCTCCGGGTCCACCATCCCGAACGTGGTACTGGCGCCGAAGACGGCAATGGTAGAAGGGAGCACGGTATCAGGCGGATGGTACAGGATGGCTCCAGGCTTTCTCCTTGTACTCCTCAATGCACCGCTGCGCGTTGAACGTTCCCATTAGTCCGATGGCGCGCTTCATGCGGCGGATCCAGCGGGCGCGCTCCGGGTACTCGTACTCGTGGATCACTTCAAACTGCAGCTGCGTGTAGAGGTCCTCGGCGTCGATGAGGCGCGTGTCCTCGGCGTCCAGCGCGGAGGCCAGCGGTCCGATGCGCCAGCCTGCTTCGTTATCCAATGCGTATCCTTCCGCCCACCTGCAGTCCAGCGTGGAGAGGTTGAGGACGCCGTTGAGGCAGGACTTCATGCCCGACGTCCCCGATGCTTCCATCAGGCGCGTCGGCGTATTGAGCCACACGTCCGCGCCGCTCACGAGCAGCTTGGCCAGATCCGGCGAGTAGTTGGGCAGGTAGACGATGTCGACGATGCCGCGCAGGTTCTTTGCCCGCTCGATGATGTGGCGGATCACGTCCTGCGAGAAGGGATCGTGCGGGTGGGCGTTGCCGGCGTGGATGATCTGCAGTTTGCCGCCTGCGACTTCCCTGAGGCGTTCGAGGTTGGTGTAGAGCAGCTCCGGCCGCTTGTAGGGGACGATGCGGCGCGCGCTCGCCAGCGTCAGGCGGTCTTCGTGCAGCGCGATGCCCGTTTCCCGGCGGACATGCGCGATCAGTCTGCGCTTCGCCGCCATGTGCGCCTCCCAGAGGTCGGCATCGGGCAGGGCGCGGCAGTGCTCCTGCAGCAGGCGCGGATTTTCCCTCCAGCCCTCCATGAAGCGATCGAAGAGCGATTGCATCTCCGGACTCGCCCATTCGGTATGGTGGACGCCGTTGGTGATGAAATCGATTTGCGGATTTTCGAGGATGCGCTGGGAGACCAGGCCGTGCACCTGCGAAACGCCCAGCGTGACGTGGCTCATGCGCATGGCGAGCTGTGTCATGGAGAGCGCGTCGTCCCCCGCCAGCTCCTTGATGTGCCACGGCAATTGGTCGCCCGCGATCTTCCAGGCGAGGTCGTAGG
>CAYZGJ010000076.1:0-5107 GCA_964478005.1 uncultured Candidatus Peribacteria bacterium | reverse complement strand
CCCTTCCAGGGGCTTTCCCCAAAGCTACCGGCTCTGCCGGTAGTTGCTGACTGAAGATTTCAAAGAGGTGGAGAGTGATTTGATTCTTGTTATACGGAAGACGCATCGCCTTAAAGCTGTCTTCCAAGCTTCCGGTCGGGGCAATCCCCTTATCGGTCTTTGCGCTCTGAAATGTCCCACCTGTTCCGAGAACAACAAGATTCAGATGTCCACTTCTATGGCGCTGTTGCAACAATTCTTTGAAATGCTGGAGCCTGCTTCCGGCGATAATTTCATCATGCAGTTCCGAATAGTCTTTTAATGTGGGATCACGCAAAGAGCGCGCATAGGCCATTAGCCCCTCGGGTGCTGATTCTGACGGCTGGTGTGCCATAGGGGATGAGAAGGAAGCGGGGCACTTGACGGGATAATTACAAGAGTTGTTTTTTGCAAAACACAACAGAGATCAATGTGTGCGTACCTGTTTGCTGCAAGCCAAAAAGTCTTAGTGAAAACCTGTCGTCACATCCCGACAACGCCGTGGTGACACCACCCAAAACCGCTCTGCTGTCAGGAATTTGACAACAAACTGCACTTGTTTCATGAGAGCATTATTTGGTACCATGGCGCCGCTTTTCGCTTCTCCATGATCGAATCTTTCCTCCAGAGTCTGGGTCTCACAGAAAATGAGACGAAGGTGTATCTCTACCTTCTCTCGCATGGCGAATCCATCGCGAGCGTCATTGCCAAGCGACTGGAGATCAAGCGTGCGACGGTGTATCAGATTTTGGAATCATTGGAATCGAAGGAGCTCATTACGCAGTTCACGAAGAACAACGTAGCGCACTTCGACTCCGTCGATCCGGATGATCTGGTCCAGCTCTGCGAGCAGCGCGTCAGTCAGATGCAGCGTCTCAAGGCGCGCGCGGAGGTGCTCAAGGGAGAGATGCAGAAGCTGCGCGAGCGCGGGCAGATGCCGACTATGGAAATCCGCGGCAAGATCAAGTACTACCAGGGGATGGAAGCTGTGACGGAACTCATCGAAGAGACCCTGCAGGAGAAGAGCAAGGAGCAGCTCTGCTTCGGGCTCAATACCTATCATACGGAGATGGCCGGCAACGATTGGGAGGAATACACGAAGCGCAGGGTCCGCAAAGGAATGAAGGTGAAGAGCATCCAGCCGGATACCGACGCGGCACTGGCGTACAAGAAGCGGGACGCAGAGGAACTGCGCGAGACGCGCCTGGTGCCGCACGGGCAGTTCCCCGGACGGTGTGAGATCAACGTGATCGGCAACATGATCGCTATGTTCTCAGCGGGAAAGCACGATCCCGTGGGCATGAAGATGTACAACAAGGACCTTGCCGAAGCGCTGCGCAGTCTCTTCCACCTCGCTTGGGAACGCGCGGATTTCTACGATCGCAAGCAGAGGTCTGCCAATAAACCAGAACGCTGAATCACAGATTCAACATATGCCCCATCTTCAGCTTCTTGGCGCGCAGGTAGCGCAGGAGCTGGTGGGGCGGGCTCTCCATGGTGATGGGCACCTGCTCCACGACTTCCAGGCCAAAGCCGCTCAGGCCCTTGATCTTGCGCGGGTTATTGGTCAGCAGGCGGAGCTTGCGGATGCCGAGATCGGCGAGGATCTGGGCGCCGATGCCGTAATTGCGGCCGTCGATGGGCAGGCCCAGCTTCTCGTTGGCCTCCACGGTGTCCAGCCCTTCTTTCTGCTGGAGAGCGTAGGCGCGGATCTTGTTGGCCAGGCCGATGCCGCGGCCCTCATGGTGGCGCATGTAGAGAATGGCGCCGTTCCCTTCCTCCGCGATGCGCTGCATGGCGCGGTCCAGCTGCCAGCCGCAGTCGCAGTGGCGGGAGTGGAGGATGTCACCCGTCAGGCACTCCGAGTGGACGCGCACCAGCGCGGGGGCATCCGGGCCGACGGAGCCCATGACCAGCGCGATGTGTTCCCGCCCGGAGAGCGCATCGCTGTACACCTTGATCCTCCAGCGGCCGACGTGCGTATCCAAGTCGGATTCCGCCTGCAACGTGATGAGCCGCTCGCGGGCGCGGCGGTACGCGACGAGGTCGGCGATGGAGATGAGGGGGAAATGGTGCGCGGCGGCGAATGTTTCCAGCGCGGGCAGGCGCATCATGGTGCCGTTCTCATGCATGAGTTCCGCTCCCACGGCGCCGGTGAGGAGATTGGCCAGACGCATGAGGTCCACGCCGGCTTCCGTGTGCCCGGGGCGCTTGAGGACGCCGCCGTCATCCGCCCGCAGGGGGAAGATGTGTCCCGGCCGTGCGAGGTCTTCGGGGCGGGCATCGGTCCGCATGGCGGTGCGCACGGTGAGCACCCGATCTTTGGCGGAGACGCCCGTATCCACCCCCTCACGCGCTTCGATGCTGACGGTGAAGGGCGTGCCGCGCTTGGCGGTATTCACCGGGACCATCGGCGGCAGTTGCAGCGCGTCGGCCTTTGCGTTGGAAATGGCCAGGAAGACGATGCCGCTGGTGTGGTGGATGAGAAACGCCATCTGCTCCTCCGTGACGTGCTCGGCCGCCACGATGAGGTCGCCCTCGTTCTCGCGGTCCTCGTCGTCGACCACCACGACCATCCGCCCCTCGCGGAGCGCGGCAATGGCATCGGGGATGGGGGAGAAAGGCATGAGGAGGAGAGGAGTGAGAAGAGGAGAGGAGGAGAGGAAGGACGAATGTCAAATGTCAACATTCAAATGTCACATGCGTTTCCGTTCCTGAATCTTTCGCAACGCATCCAGGGACCACAGGACGGCGCGGGCGGCTTCGGCGCCTTTGTTATCCGCATCCGTGGCGCGGGCGGCTGCCTGTTCGACGGCATCCACGTACAGGACTTCGAACGCGAAGGGGATGCGGTACCGGATCTGGATGTCCATGATGCCGTGCGCACTGGCGTCAGCGAGCAAGCGCGCGTGGTGGGTCTCTCCCTCCACGATGACGCCGCATCCGATGAGCGCGTCGACGGATCCGCTCTCCGCCAGCGCGGCGCCGATCAGGGGAATTTCGAACGAGCCGGGCGCACGGTGCATCGGGATGTTGTCCGCCGGGATGCCTGCATCCGTCAGGACCGCCTGCGCTCCTGCCATCAATCGGTCCACGATATCCGCATGCCACAGGGACGCGACGATGCCGATACGCCAGGATGCATCGATGCCAGCCGGCAGAGCGGAAGGGGAGTAGTCCTTCATGAACGGGGGAGGAGGGAGGCGACGGTGCGGACGAGGATGTCCGTTTCGCAGTTCACGCGGTCGCCCGGTTGCAGGGTCCCCAGCGTCGTCTCGCGCAGCGTGATGGGGATCAGGGCCAGTATACACGATTGTCCGGAAAGTGCAGCCACTGTCAACGAGACGCCGTCGATGGCGATGGATCCCTTGGGGAGGACGAAGGGGGCCAGGTCGGCTGGAAGGGCCACCTGCAAAGTATGGCCCCCACCCCCGACCCCGGCCTGTTCCACCATCCCCACCCCCTCCACATGCCCTTGCACGAAGTGCCCGTCGAAGCGCGCGTCGGCCCGGAGGGACCGTTCCAGATTGACCGCGTCGCCCGGCTGCAGGTCGCCAAAGTTCGTCTTGCTCCACGTCTCCGGCATCACGTCGAAGGACAGGGTTCCCTCCGTCAGATCCGTCACGGTCAGGCAGGCGCCGTGCACGCAGACGCTCGATCCCGGCTTCAGATCATCAAACGCCGCGGGTCGTTCCAGGATCAGCCCCGTCTCCGTCCGCTCCCGGACCGCCGCCGTTGCTTCGATGATGCCCGTGAACATGGGGAGAAAGTGTACGGAATGATCGGGGAAATGTCATCATAATGATCAATTCTCAATGACCAACTTGCTTCGGAGTGTATTGGTCATTGGTGCTTGGGGATTGGTGTTTTCGTGTTGGTCTTTGGAAATGTGAAATTGGAAATGTGTCATTCGCCCCAACTCCCCTTCCCCCGCTTCCACAAACGTGACGCCGTACATCATTTTTCGGCGGCGACAGGAGCGGTTTTTGTCCTGTCCCTGCCCTCGTTGACAGAGGAGGAAAACGCACTCGATGATTTCTTGCTGCCCGGTCGGGTGATCAATATCTTGGGGTTTGTCTTTCCTGTAGGCACTACATCGTGTATTTTACTTGTCATTCCTTCCGTATAGCCGTATGAATCCCGCTTCCTCTCCTTCCGCTGCTTCTCCCTCCGATGCCGGCACCCAGGCCGCCTCCCCGCAGCAGGCGACGCCGGCGCCGGCGCGCCCCGGCCTCTCCGTGCAGCGCGTCTTCACCACGCCCGGCAGCGACCCGCTGGAGGAGGTGACCTACGAGCGCCGCACCAGCCGCATCGCCAATACCGACGGGTCGGTGGTGTTCGAGATGGAGGATGCGGAGGTGCCGGCGGACTGGAGCCAGGTGGCCACGGACATCGTCGTCAGCAAGTACTTCCGCAAGGCGGGCGTGCCGCAGCACGACGCGGAGGGCAACGTCCTTAAGGATGAACGAGGCGCTGTCATCACGGGGCCGGAACGCTCGGTGAAGCAGGTGGTGCGCCGCCTCGCGGGCTGCTGGCGGCACTGGGGGGAGACGCACGACTACTTCGCCACCACGCAGGACGCGCAAGCCTTCGAGGACGAGCTCAGCTACATGCTGGTGCACCAGATGGCCGCGCCCAATTCGCCCCAGTGGTTCAACACGGGCATCCACCACGCCTACGGCATCACGGGGCCGGCTCAGGGGCACTACTACGCCGATCCTGCGACGGGCGAGGTCCGCCAGAGCGAAGACGCCTACACGCACCCGCAGCCGCATGCCTGCTTCATCCAATCCGTCGATGACGACATGGTCAACGAGGGGGGCATCATGGACCTGTGGGTCCGCGAGGCGCGCCTCTTCAAGTACGGTTCCGGCACGGGGACCAACTTCTCCCGTTTGCGGGGCGAAGGCGAGCCGCTCTCCCACGGCGGCCGCAGTTCGGGATTGATGAGCTTCCTGAAGATCGGCGACCGGGCGGCGGGCGCCATCAAGTCGGGCGGCACCACGCGCCGGGCGGCCAAGATGGTCTGCCTGGATCTCGACCATCCGGACATCGAGGAGGTCGTGAACTGGAAGGTCAACGAAGAGAA
>CAYZGJ010000075.1:0-5458 GCA_964478005.1 uncultured Candidatus Peribacteria bacterium | reverse complement strand
CCTGCTTGATGATCTTGAACGGCCGTTTGGTTGCCTCACATTCGATCGCCCAGTTCAGAATATCGTCGGGGATGTCATCGATCGAGTCCGGTAATTGATTGGCCGGAATGATCTTCTCCACCTTCGGCATCTCATTGGTTTGATCCCGCCACTTCCAGCCTCTGCTCAGAACTTCTTCTTTGGTCAGCGGAAAGTACTCATAGGCAAGCGTGTCATTGTAGGGGAAATCCGACAGCGTGACGGGGAACATCTCTCCCCATGCGCCATCCGTGCGCATCTTCTCAATCATCTGCGGAACGAGCGCTTCATACTCTTCTTTGGTGTACTGCTTGTTGAAGATGCAGTACCGCTTGTGCCGCAAGCCTGCACACCCGAAGCAATCCTGACACGCGATGCAGATGTGGCAGTAGTAGAGGCGTTCACATCCACCCCAGCAACCGATGGAGAATGCACAGCGCGATGCACCCTCGCCGACCGCCAGGCATTCATAGAGAAGTTCACCGGGATGCCCCCAGTAATTGATATCCATGCAGTCCCGTGCGCCCCGCATGTTCGTGGCGTAGCGCACATCCTCGATGTCCGTGCTATCGAAGCAAGACCAGACATTCTTCGCATTGAAGAGGTGATTGCCGATGGCATGCTCGGTTGCATGCCCGATGCGATAGCAGTGCGGATGCCGCAAAGTACGCTCCTGCATGTGGGTGCGTGCCCTTTCCAGCATGGCGGGTGCCAGAGGTACGTACTCCCGACGACGCTCTTCGTACTCCTCCCGCGTCACTTGCTCATTGAACCAGCAGTACTGCTTCTGCCGCAGGCCCGCGCATCCAAAGCAATCGCGACACCCGACACAATCGAAGAGCAGTGCACTATCCCGACAATTGGTGCAGCCCTGCGAGAAAAGCAACCCGTAGCTGTCCTTACAATCGACGCACTCATAGCTGAGTTCCGCGTTGTAGCAGTAGAGACTGTCCACGGTGGAACGAGAGTGGTAAACCGATTCGCAATACATGCAGTCCTCGCAATAGTCGGCACCGAAACACAAATGACAGTTCTTCGCCCAGCCGGTGTCATTGACGTACGGGGAATTCTCGTTGCTGTCCACGAACAGTGACATCATCGGAACGGGTGTAAATGTCGCCTGTATCTGAGGCAGGATGGGCTGATCGAAATGCACATCTCTGCCGAAGGAGAGCGGATTCCAGCGGTCGCTCCACCATTCCTCCGGTTCGTAAACGGTCACCGGCGCCTCCTGCATGTACACCGCAACGATCTCTTTGCCCGTGGCATCGGAACGACGCCTGTGGAGCGTCCGATGGTTGTGGTGCGCCAGCCGCCGCTGCATCCGACAATCGGGGCAGAGAGTGGGCGGCGGGATCGGTTCCTTTTTCCCCGCAAAGACCGGACTGACTTTGTCGTAGAACGCGAGATCGGCGTCGGTGACTGCGAAGGATGCCTGGCATTGGGCGCAGGTTTGCTGCATACGACGAGTATAGAAGCACCAATGACCAAGCACCAATGACCAACCCGCTCCCAAGAAATTTGGTCATTGGTCATTGGGATTTGGTCATTTTCTCTTACACCACCTCCACCCTCTTCATCGCATCCGCAATGCGATCGAGGCCTTCCGCGATTTGCTCGATGTCCAAGGCATAACTGAGACGGAGACGATCGGGCGCGCCGAACCATTCGCCCAGGTAGGTGATGACGTCGTACTCCTCGTAGAGCAAGGTCAGGAACGCGCGCGCGTTCTTGCACGTGGGCAGGATGTAAAACGCCCCCTCCGGCCGCCAGAGATCAAATCCCAAATCACAAAATCCCTTGTAAATGAAATCGCGCCGCTGCCGCCAGATGTCCCTCTGCCGCTCCACGTACTCCTTGGGCGCCTGCATCGCCCGCAACGCCATATCCTGGGCCATCAGACCGGTGTTCATCGATGTGTGCGTCTTCATCTCGCAGACGTTCTCCACGATCGACGGATCGGAGCTCCACAGATAGCCCACGCGCGCACCGCAGAGCGCATAGGTCTTGGAGAAGGAATTGATCGTCACCACATGGTCGCCGTGCAGAGGATAATTCTCCCGCTCGTAGATCAGGTTCTTGTACACTTCATCCGACACAATGGCGACGCCCAGCTCCGCCGTCAGCGTCTCGATTGCCTGAAGAGTGGCGATGTCTTCCACGCACCCCGTCGGATTGGAAGGGGAATTGATGAGCATCACGCGGCAATCGGGGAGCTTGCGCCGCACATCGTCAAAATCGATGCGCCCGTCCACCACATCGGTGTACACCGGTTCCATGCCCGCCCTTTCGATGAGGGGCGGATACGAGTAATAGTACGGCCGCGGCACCAGCACCTTGCCGCTTCCCCACTGACGGAACACGAGATCGAGCGCTTCCGAGGCGCCGTTGGTGATCACGAATTGTTCCGGCGAAGATCCCGGATTCTCCTGCGCCAGCGCCTCGCGCAACGCAAGCTCGCCCTGCACGGGGCCGTACCGCATGTCCGTCCGGATATCCCATCCATCGAAGACTTCCGGCGGCGGCGGCAGATCCGGCTGGCCGGATCCGAAGCTGATGATCCCATTCCCCTGCCGTCCGATGAGATCCGCGGGACTGTCGAGGCGCAGGGTCGAAGGCATAGGCCCGGAGCATAGAGGAAACAGCACGGGATGGCATGGAAAATGCCCCCTGCACCGCCGACCGATGACCGGACCGGACGGATGACCGAACCGGACGGATGACCGACACACTGCGAAGAAAATTGGAAATTGGAAATCGGGATTTGGTCATTCATCCCTACCGCCCCCGTCGCGCGCTGACGGCAAACGCCAAAAAGTAACGATCCATCGTGTCATCGGTGGAACCGTAGACGTTGTCTCCCGCCAGATAATCGCACACCACCTCCCGCACGCGGCAGAGTTCGCGCAGGCGACCCCGATGTCGCGGATCGGCGATCGTCAGATCAAGCAGCTCCAACGCGCGGTCAAAAGCCGGCTGGAAACGGGCGGAATGCCGGTCTCGCGCCTTGAGCGCACGGCCTACCTCGCTGCCCACGTTGCCGAGTTGCTCACTCAACGAAAGTGTCTGCCAGCGGCCAGCCGCGAGATCGGGGTGCACGGGTGTCATTGGATCCATTGGGAAACGACGGTACGAATCTGTTGCTGCAGCGCCGGATCCTCGACCGACCGGGAACGATTCCCTTGTCCGGGACGGATGTTGATCATGGAATCGAAGTCCAACCACGCCTCTCCTTCTTCGCCAGGGTAGAGATTGATGCCCCACAGGTCCGCCTGCTGCGATCCGTCATCGAGCAGCAACTGCTCTTCATCGGCATGCAGTTCGCCGCCAACGGCAAGCAATCCCCGCTTGCAATCCACCACCGCCTTCACCATGTCGCCGAACCGTTCCTCCGCCAGCCGGCGCAGTTCGTCGCGGCTCAGCCGTTTCTGCAGTATCATCATCGGCGACATCGCGGGAAGCATACCACGACGGTTGCCCCGCGTCGCGCATTGCGTCATCCTGTCTCCCGACCGTTCTCCTCTTGCCATGCCACGCCTCCCGCTTCTCTTCCTCTCCGCGCTCTTCAGTGTGATGATCCTGCCGCAGGACACACAAGCGCAGGAGACGGGAACCGGCGCTGCGGCCGGAACGGGGCAGACGCTGGACGCGGTTCTCCTGAGTATCCGCACCACGCTGGCGGCATCGAAGGATGCGGAGGTGATCACGCCCGCCATCGACGCACGCGCGCTGCAAGCGTGGCGGGAGGAAGCCGCCCGGCTGCGGGACCGGCAACGGGAACACCGCCGCGCCTGCGCGATGGAACTCCACGGCACGGGCGTGACGCCGCCGATGAACGCCCTCACCCGCTGCGTCCGGGGGGACCTCACGCAGGAAATGATGTTGCTGCGGAAGCAGCTCGATTTCTTCGAGAACGTACCGCTGCGCGCCCCTGCCGCCCAGGCCCGGCTGCGCGATGCCCATGCCGCCTTCGCAGATGCCGTCACCGCGATCACCGCCGGTCTGGATGCGGATCTCTTCCACAGCCCGGACCTGCTGCGCACCGCGCTCCGCAACCTCCACAGCCGCTACCGCGAAGCGTTGCGGCAGCAGCGCACTGCCCTGCAGATGGAGCGGGAACGGACGTGGGTGCTGGCCGTCACCGATCGGCTGGAAACCCTGGAACATCCCCCCGGCAGCCTCCTGCCCGGAGCGCTCTGCCTGGAGGAAGCGGCGGAAACGATCCGCAATGGCCTGGACGCACGGGACGCCCCGGCTGCCGCCCGGCAGCTTCAGACGGCACGGGAACGCCTGGCAGGCTGCCGCTCCCTATTACAGAACGCAGACCAATCACAGTAGAGAGCGCAAGGGCAGCAGAATGGTCCGCTGGTACGAGGGAACGGGGAGAGTGTAGGATATTATGATACAAATGATGATATTTGCAACCTGAAGGAAGCCGCATGAAACGACCAGGCGAAAAGTCCGGGGAGATTTTTTGATATATCGACATATTTTCACAAATAGAAAACTTCCCCACGCCTCTCCGGACGCCTACGATTGGCGACCCTCCCATGGATGGTCGCAATCTCCGCCACCGGGTAGAACACACGAGAAACAAGCATTCTCGGGCAATCTGCAAGGGGGACACCATCATCATCCGCTTGGCGAAGAACCTCTCGAAAGCGGAGGAGCAGGAACATATCCAGAACCTGCTTCGGCGTATGACGCAACTAGTCCTCCAGGAGCGGCGCAAAACGGTCGTCAGCCCGTTCGACCACCTCCTCAACGGCGGCCAGACCCAGACCGTCCGGCTCTCCAGCGGACGCAAGCTGCACATCAGCCTGCTGCCGGGCGCCCGCACCCGCTCCACACGCACGGCGCGGGGCTGGAACGTGACCGTCAGTCCCCAGATCCGCCGCCGCGCCCTGCACCGCTTCCTGTGGAACCTGATCGCGAAGGCCGAGGAAGAGCGCATCACGCAGCTCGTCAACGATCTCAATAGCCGGAGCTACCGCGTGCGCATCCGCTCCGTCCGCCTGCGCTTCGCCACCACCCAGTGGGGCAGCTGCTCGCCCCGGGGCGATATCATGCTCAACGTGGCGCTCCTCTTCCTGCCGCCCTCGCTGCTCAAGTACGTCATCCTCCACGAGCTGGCCCACCGCATCCACGCCAACCATTCCGCCGCCTACTGGCGCGAGGTCGAGCGCGTCCTGCCCGGGTACCGCCGCGCGTACAAGGCGCTGCAGGAGTACCGGCTTCCTCAAGTATAGAAATGCGAAATGCAACGCTGTGCGAATGCAAAATGCAAAATGTCATGCACAAGGGATGACCCTCGTTCGATCATTTTGCATTTCACATTTCTCATTTTGCATTCCAATTGTTTTTCACTCTGCGACGGAGACAGTACACTCCACTCCATGACTTCCCTCCCCTCCACCACCGGCAGACGCGACGGCGACGA
>CAYZGJ010000074.1:827-5459 GCA_964478005.1 uncultured Candidatus Peribacteria bacterium | reverse complement strand
GGTAGCGAAGGAGGAGACTGCCTGCCCGCCGTAGTCCGCCGCGGCGGACGAAGGTGGGTGGCGGCGGTGTCCCCATTGTTCAGAAGTGCTTCTCCCCCTCTCCCGTTGGCGTCTGGCGGGAGGGAGAGGGGGTCGGGGGGTGAGGAGATCGGGGGTGAGGAGAAATGTGTGCTATCATCCCCTTCCATGGCCATCTTTTCCGACCTCCAACGCTCCACATTTGACGACGCCAATCCCGCGCCGTACGCGGAGGGGGCCAAGCGCGGGGTGGATGAGGAGGTGGTGCGGCGCATCAGCGCGGACAAGGGGGAGCCGGACTGGATGCTGGCGCATCGGCTGCGCTGTTTGGACATCTTCCGGAGCAAAGCATTGCCGGCCTGGGGGCCCGATCTCTCGGGGCTGGATCTCTCGGACATCATCTACTACGCGCGGTCCGGGGCGGAGAATACCAAGGACTGGGGCGAGGTGCCCGCGGAGATCCGCCGCGTCTACGACCGTCTCGGGATTCCGGAAGCGGAGCGCAAGGTGCTCGCCGGCGTCGGCGCGCAGTACGAGAGCGATGTCATCTATCACAATTTAAAAAAAGAGTGGGAGGAGCAGGGTGTGATTTTTTTTGATATGGACGATGCGGTGCGCGAGCATCCCGCGTTGGTGAAACAGTACTTCATGCAGTGCGTGCCGGCGACGGATCACACGTTCGCCGCGCTGCACGGGGCGGTGTGGAGCGGGGGAACGTTCCTCTACGTGCCCACAGGAGTGCAGGTGCGCGAGCCGCTGCAGGCGTACTTCCGCATGAATGCGCGGAACATGGGGCAGTTCGAGCACACGCTCCTGGTGGTGGAGGAGGGGGCGGACGTCCACTACATCGAAGGCTGCTCTGCGCCCAAGTACGGCTCGCAGGCGCTGCACGCGGGGCTCGTGGAAATCTTTGTGCAACCCGGGGCAAAGTGCCGCTACAGCTCCGTGGAGAACTGGAGCCGCGATACCTATAACCTCAATACCAAGCGCGCGATCGTGGCGAAGGATGCGGTCATGGAGTGGGTGGGCGGCAATCTCGGCTCCGGCGTCACCATGCTCTACCCGTGCTCTGTGCTCGCGGGCGAAGGGGCGCGGTGCGATCACCTGGCGATTGCGTTTGCCAACGCAGGCCAATGGCAGGACACCGGGGCGAAGGTCTTCCACAATGCGCCGCACACCAGCAGTTCCGTCACCAGCAAGTCCATCAGCAAGGACGGCGGCGTGTGCGTGTACCGCGGGATGCTCTCCGTGGCGCCCCACGCGCATGATTGCACCGCCTCGGTGGAGTGCGATGCGCTGCTCCTGGACGGCGACAGCCGCACGGACACCATCCCGGACATCCGCATCCGCAACGATCGCGTCACCATCGCGCACGAGGCGACGGTGGGGAAGCTCAGCGAGGAGCAGCTCTTCTACCTGACCTCCCGGGGGATTGCGCCGGATGCCGCCCGCGCCATGATCGTCAACGGCTTCATCGAGCCGATCGTCCGCCAGTTGCCGCTGGAATACGCCGTCGAAATGAACCGATTGATCGAGCTGGAGATGGAGGGGAGTGTGGGGTGAGGGATGGTCAGAAGACGTACTTGTTGTTTAAATCAATATTGGTGTTATAATGATACTATATGCTTCATCCTGACTCATCCCCTTGCTCCACGGATTCCAGAAGATTTTTTATAATACCCGGCTCTAAGGAGCCTCCTCCTATTGCTGCCATTGTGGGGCAGCAAAAAGATGGTATTGAATCAGCGCTTCGTTCGATTGCCGATGAACTATATGGAAAATGCCGGGCGGGGGAAAAAATTTCGCTGGAGCGTCTGGATACAACATGGGAGGAGCCATTACGGAAGTGTTATGAGTCCTTTCGTGAGCATCCTTCTTCTATCTCTGATGTGACGAAGGCCTTTAAACTGATGATCTCCCAAATACTCAATTCCATTCTGATTGGTAGATTACTCAATGACGAAGGAAGTAATAACATGCCGCAGTTTGTTCAGCACATCACCGATGCCATGGGAAAAGTTGCTGTTACGCTGAAGGGTATTGAAGAGCAATGGCAGCAAGAACAGCAGGTCGGGAAGGCGGATAGGATGCAGCGGCTTCGAACAGCGCAGATGCAATAATGACCTGATGCCCCCACTTCATTGTTCATGAGCGTAACTTCAGGTGCGTGAGCAGGTTCCCGATTGGTTGCTCGGTGGGATATCCAATGGCGTCAGCTGCAGCTTGCCTTTGTCCCGAGATACCTGCTTCTTCCTCAGCCCACCGGCGATGAATAGGCCCCTGTTTAGTAATGAGGGCCTTTAGCAATTCGAGAACCCGTTGCTCCGATTCATTGCCAGTCAACTGCGGCGTGTCATTGCGTCGGGCAATCACCACTTGGATTACGTCAGATGTCGAGAGAGGGGGCATGGGCGATGAAAGTGAATGGGGCAGCTACCTGCTTCCTGTCTCTCAGCCTGTGGCAATACACTTGCATTCTATATCTTGCAAGGCGTCTTGCACGTTGCGGAGCGCCGCCTGGAGTGATGGTGCGTGATTGTCGCATTCGTGCAGCTCTCTCTCAAGAACAATTGCACGTTCGGCATATCCAAAATGATACAAGATAGCAATGCCATTGAAGCACTCTTGTTGTATGTCATGCACGGTAGGCTCGGCCGGAGGGTAGGTCCATAGTGCATCCTCCTCGTCTGCACTCCGCTCAGGATTATGGTCTTGATGAAGCATATAAATAGTACAAAAAATTATATTGTACGATCAGTCTAGTCCTTCCCTCGCGCTCCGCAAGAGGTTTTTCAGGATGTGACTTGCTTCCCTCTTTGCTGCACACTACCCTCCCATGCCGGGTGCAGCATCGTACATCGGCCCCATGGAAAAAGCGCCTGCGGAAGCGCGGGGGCTTCTGGGATCGCTGCTGCCCGTCGGGGACGGCGCGGCGGTGACGGTGGTGTACGTGCCTGTCGGGGGGAAATGGGACGGAGCGGTCCTCGAGCGGACTGCATCTTCGCATCTCCTGATCGTGCTGGAGGAGGGGGCGCAGGCGCAGATCGAGATGCGGATGGGGGGCGCGGCGGCGGCGGAGCACGCGACGGAGATCATCGCCGGGGACGGGGCGCGGTGCGCGTGCGTGTGCCTGCAGGAGGGGGCGGGGGCGCTGCGCATCCGGGAGGAGGCGCGGGTGGGGCGGGGGGCGCAGCTCCAGTGGCATACGTTCGCGCTCAGTGCGGGCGATGCGGCGCATGTCCTGCGGTCGCACGTCACCGGGGAGGGCGGACGCAGCGACCTCGCGTGGACGGCGCTGGCGGGGGGGAGGAGGCAGAGCCGCGTGGAGGCGGCCAACCACTTCGCGGCGGCGCACGGCGGCGGGGAGATGATGCTGCGCGGGATCGCCCAGGACCACGGCTCCCTCCGTGCGACGGGGATGATCGAGATCGGGCCGGGCGGCGGGGGGACGGATACCTACCTGACGGAGGACGTGCTGATGCTCGACGCCACGGCGAAGGCGGACGCGGTGCCGGGGCTGGAGATCAAGACCAACGACGTGAAGGCCAGCCACTCGGCCAGTATCCGGCGCATCACGGAGGACGATCTCTTCTTCTTCGGTGCCCGCGGGATTCCGGTGGACCGTGCCCGCGGGATGTTCATCCGGGGATTCCTCGCGGCCGGTCTGGAGCCCGTGGCGCCCTCCGCGCTGCGTGCGGACATCGAGCGGCGGGTGGGGGAGGCGGGGGGAGGCTGAGGGGTGCGGCAGACAACGGTGGCAACCTCAACAGCATCTGCACCAAAAAACGACTCACTCACACCATCGCGTTCGTAGAGAGATCTACCCTCCTTCGTCCGCCGTGGCGGACTTCGGAAGGGCCTACCGGGCTCCCCTCACCATTTGGACATCGACGGGCGGTATCGGCGAGCCGACGCATCCGTACGGACATCCAAATGATGAGGGAGAGGTCATTCCCCGGGCAATCAGTACGCATGATGAGCCTGAATGACCACTCAGAGCATGCGACGCGCTTCGCGCGAATGAAAAATGAAAAATTGAAAATGGATAATTATCCATTATGCATTGTCCATTATCCATTTCGCCGAAGGCGAGAAACTCCCTGGTAAGGAGATGTTCCATCCGCAGGTTCTCCTACGGATACCTTGTTACGACTTACTCCCAGTCAGCAGTTTCACCGTGGTACCGCCTCCACTCCTCGCTACGCTCGTCATGGAGAATGACCAAACCGCAATGACCAATGACCAATTTTCTCGGCACGAGATTGGTCATTGGGATTTGGTTATTGGTCATTCTGCTTCGAACGCAGTGAGGAGCAGAGTAACGGTGCTTCGGGCGCCCCTGCCTTCCATGAGTTGACGGGCGGTGAGTACAAGACCCAGGAACATATTCACCGTGACATAGCTGATTCACGGTTACTAGCGATTCCAACTTCATGCAGTCGAGTTGCAGACTGCAATCCGGACTGAGATCGGTTTTATCGGATTTGCTCCCCCTCGCGGGTTGGCTGCCGTTTGTACCGACCATTGTAGCACGGGTGTTGCCCCAGACATAAGGGCCACGCTGATCTGACGTCATCCTGACCTTCCTCCGCCTTGGAGGCGGCAGTCTCCTAT
>CAYZGJ010000074.1:0-817 GCA_964478005.1 uncultured Candidatus Peribacteria bacterium | reverse complement strand
ACGAGCTGACGACGACCGTGCAGCGCCTGTCTTCGGGTTCCTTGCGGCACTCCAACCTTTCGGCCGGATTCCCGAGATGTCAAGTCTGGGTGAGGTGCTTCGCTTATCATCGAATTAAACCCCATGCTCCACCGCTTGTGCGAGTCCCCGTCTATTCCTTTGAGTTTTAGCCTTGCGGCCGTACTTCCCAGGCGGCGTGCTTACCGCGTAAGCTGAGGCACGGGAACAGATTGTACGTTCCCACACCGAGCACGCATCGTTTAGGGCGTGGACTACCGGGGTATCTAATCCCGTTTGCTCCCCACGCTTTCGTCTCTGAGTGTCAGTACATTCCCAGCATCCTGCCTTCGCTTTTGGCGTTCCATCGTGTATCTACGGATTTTACCCCTACACACGACATTCCAGATGCCTCTGAATGACTCGATCCCGCCCGTTTCCGACCCGAGTACGGGGTTGAGCCCCGCAATTTAAGGTCAGACGCGACGAGACACCTACAGACGCTTTACGCCCAGTAATTCCGAGTAACGCTTGCACCTTCCGTCTTACCGCGGCTGCTGGCACGGAATTAGCCGGTGCTTTCTCCTGAGGTACCGTCAAAAATTTCGTCCCTCAGAACAGAAGTTTACGACAGAAACTGCCTTCATCCTTCACGCGGTGTCGCTCCGTCAGGGTTGCCCCCATTGCGGAAGATTCCTCACTGCTGCCTCCCGTAGGAGTATGGGCCGTGTCTCAGTCCCATTCTGGCTGGTCGTCCTCTCAGACCAGCTACCCGTCATAGCCTTGGTAAGCCGTTACCTTACCAACAAGCTGATAGGCC
>CAYZGJ010000073.1:0-5481 GCA_964478005.1 uncultured Candidatus Peribacteria bacterium | reverse complement strand
CAGAACGGGGGCGGGGTCGAGGCGGGGGGCGCTGGTATCGGGGAGCCGCACGGTGGCCTCCTCCACGAAGAACGGGCTCTCCGCGCCGCGGCTGTCGACGGCCAGGACGGCTACGGTCAGCTCCCGCACGGGCGGCACGCTGCGCAGCACGTGGGTGGTGACGCTGCCGTCGACGGTTTCAAAGTCATCGAAGAGGCCGCCGTTCTGCAGGATGGATGCGTGACTGAAGAAGATGCGGTACGCGGCGATGTCCCCCGGCAGCGGCTGCCACGAGACACGTACGTTCGTCCCATCCAGCGTCGCCGTGACGCCCGTGACGATGCCCGGCGCCGCCAGGACGCTCCCCGGCAGCAGCAGGGCGAGGCTCAGGAGTCCGAGACGGACGGAGAGGGACATGGGAGTGGGTGTGGAGGTTTCTGATCATTGTAGCAGAAGAGAGGATTGGATGCCACCGGATGGAGCGCGGGGGCAGTCGGAAGCATGTCCGGGAGCCAGGCACACAGGATTCCTCGAGCATTTCTCCGGAGATTTGACATTTGGCATTTGCAATTTGTCATTCATCAAATTCTCTTTCCCCTCAGCATTTTCTCCACCCCCGTCCCCTTCGCCAGCACTGCCAGCCCCGCCGCCGAGAGGAGGCCGTAGCCGGCGGTGTGCAGGTCCGAGACGAGCAGCGGGCGCAGGAGAAGTAGCAGGGCGGCGAAGAGCGCGAGGAAGAGCAGCGCGCGTCCCAGGTGCGAGAGCGGCAGCGCGACGGGCAGCGACCGGACGGAGCGCAGCAGGAGCGCGAGGGCGAGGAGCGCGTGCACCGCGATGGAGGTCAGCCCTGCGCCCACGAAGCCCAGTCGCGGGATCAGGAGGAGATTGAGGGCGAGGGAGAGGGCGGCCCCCGCGCCGAGGATGGCGACCAGCGGCCGCCACGCGTGGCGCGTCAGCAGGCTGTAGAACGCGAAGACCACGATGCCGTTGAGCAGCATCGGCAGCGCCAGGAGCCGCAGCGCGACGTCAGCCCCCGTGACCGCGCCCGTGCCGCTCACGAACTCCGGCCGGGTGAGCAGCAGCATCAGCGGGCGGCTCCACAGGGCGGCGTAGAGCGCGATGACACCGCCCACCAGCAGCAGCGCCAGCAGAACTTTGCCCAGAAACCGCCGCGTGTCCTCGCCGCGTGCGTCGCGTTCACTGAGTGTCGGCAGTGTGGAGTTGAGCAGGAACGTGGGGATGAGGTAGCCCATCTCCACCGCGCGCAGGGCAAAGCCGTACTCCGCGTTCTGGATCCGGAAGTCGTCGCGCAGGAGCGCGATGAGCGTCACGTCCGTCTGGCGGTAGAGCGCGGTGCAGAGGAAGGCGATGCCGTAGGGCGCGGCCAGGAGCAGGAGGCGCTGGATTTCCCCGCGGTCCCAGCGGAGGGCCGGCACGAGCAATCGCCGCGACAGCACCGTGGAGAGCAGCAGCAGCACCAGCGCGCCCACGCTCCCGGCCAGCAGGAAGAGGAAGAGCATGTCGGCGTTCGTGCTCTCCCGCACGCCCGCCGCGATCACGGCGCCGATGAGCGCGACCGTGACGACCCGCTGCGCGACCTCCGCCACGAAGACGCTCCGCATCCGGTAGCGGATCTGGAACACGGTCCGCTGGATGCCGGCGAGCAGGGTGAAGAAGGGGACGAACGCGGCAATGGTGATGCTTGCGGGCAGCGGGGTCCCCCGCCAGGCGGGCAGGAGCCACGCGATCGCGAGCGCCGCGGAGAGCGACAGCAGCGTGATGAGGACGCGCAGGATCATCACCGCGCCCAGCACGCGGGACTTGTCCTCTTCCGCCGCCCGGCTCACCTCCCGTACCGCCACGGCGTAGAGTCCGAAATCAGCCAGGATCCCGAAAATCTGGAGGAAGCCGTACGAGGATTGATAGATTCCCGCCAGTTCCTTGCTGAGGCCCAGCGCGACGAACTTGATGGTGACGATGGAGAGCAGAGCCATCATCGCCTGGCTCCCGATCTGCCACAGCGTGGAGGAAGCGATGAGGTGGCCGGAGGAGGAAGGGGTAGGGCCAGGGGACATGCGGGAGGGAGTGTAGAGAGAGCTGGGGAAAATGACCAAATCCCAAATCCCCATGACCAAATTTCTTCGGAGCGGATTGGTCATTGGTGCTTGGTCATTGGTCATTCGGGAGTTGCCGTGGACAACGCCCTTGCTCCGTCCTACGATCTGCGCAATATGCCCCTCACCTTCCCGCACCTTACCTCCGCCCTCCAGATCACCCGGGAGGATGCGGAGCTGCTTCTGGAAACCGCCGCCCGCATGGAGGAGGCCGTCACCACCCGGGGCGGCACCGACCTTGCGAAGGGAAAAGTGCTCGCCGCGCTCTTCTACGAACCCAGTACCCGCACGCGCCTGAGCTTCGAAACGGCGATGCAGCGGCTGGGCGGCTCGGTCATCAGCGCGGAAGGGGTGGAGTTCAGTTCGATTTCAAAGGGCGAGACGATTGAAGACACCATCCGCGTGGTGGGCGGCTATGCCGACATCATCGCCATGCGCCATCCGCAGGTCGGATCGGCGGATCGCGCGGCGGCCGTCAGTCCCGTGCCGTTCCTCAATGCCGGCGACGGCCCCGGCCAGCACCCCACGCAGGCGCTGCTCGATCTCTACACGATCCGCAAGGAGCGCGGGGACATCGAGGGGGTCCACGTCGCGATGGTCGGGGACCTGAAGTTCGGCCGCACGGTCCACTCCCTCACGCAATTGCTCTCGCTCTTCCCGTCCGTCCGCTTCACCTTCATCGCGCCCCCGCAGCTCCCCATGCCGGAGAAAGTCACGCAGATGCTGCGGGAGAAGAACATCGCCTTCACCGAGACGGCCGACCTTTCGAACGGCCTGCATGCGGACGTGCTCTACATGACGCGCGTGCAGAAGGAGCGGTTCTCCGATCCCGCCGAGTACGAGCGATTGAAATTGGCCTACGTGCTCACGGCCGATTCCCTGCGGGGCAGGACGTGCACCGTGATGCACCCGCTGCCGCGCGTGGGGGAGGTGGCGGATGACGTCGACCTGCTCCCGACGGCGGCCTACTTCCGCGAAGCGCACAACGGGGTGTACATGCGCATGGCGCTGATCGCGCACCTTTTGGAACTCGCGTGATCACGGCGACACCGCGCGGCCCGTCCGTATCGATCACGACGGCGGCAATGTCCGTGCGTTGGGCATTGTTGGAGGCCGTATCCGTGAGCGTCAGCGTCGCACGCTGTTCGTTGCGTTCAATGCGGACGAGCGGGTCGATCAGTGGTTGTTGCACTTGCGTCAATCGCTGCACGTAGGCGGCCAGCGCCTTCTGCGGCACGTCCTCGAAGGAGGGCCGATGGAAGAAGGATCGGACGCGCGTGATGTCTGCCTGCGGTCCGTCGGCGGGACTTTTTCCCACGTCGAACGTGGCCAAGATAGTGCCCGGATGCTCCGCAGAGAACAGCGTGACGTGCGTGAGGGGGTTTTGGTCCGCGCCGGGAGACAGGGTTGCCGTACTGACCTGCACATCTTCTTCTTCCATGTTCAATGCCTGCCTGGTTTCCTTCAATACATTCTCCGAATCGGCGGGGAAGTTGTGCCAGCGAGTCAGCAGATTCGTACGTTCTTCTGCCGTCTCCAATGCGTGGGCATGTTCATACTCCTCCGCACCCAGCGCGTCGAGAGCCAATCCCGGCACGTGCAGCTGCAGGATGCGGATCAGATCGCCTTTCCACTGTCCGGATGCCAGGGGGATCGATCCCAGCCGATCTGTTCCCCGACGGACCTCCAGCGTCCGCGCTTGCTCCGGGCCCGTGATGCGCAGCGTCACCGGTTGCCGTTTGTGGGAAGCGAGGAGCGGCAGGTGTTTGGTATCCAGTTCGGTCGATGCAATGGGATGCATCTCGTCGGAATTTTCTTCGCAATGGAGAGAGAGTCCGATGCGGGGTGATGTGTGTTGCGTGAGAAGCTCCTGCTGCAACTTCTGCAATGCATCAAATGTCGTTGATTGCTGTCCTTCCAGCCTCTCCCCCGCAGCACGATTCACTCGTTCAAGATGTTGGCGACAGAGGCGGTTGGTCGATTGCACAGAATGCCGACGGGGAAAGAGTCGATGCATGGGGGGAGGGGGTTACTTACACATGTCGGTGCAGGAGTACTGTATGCTGCCGACCACGGTACAACTGTGCTCCGAGGGGTACCAGTTCAGAGAGGGGCTCCACTCAAAGGCGCCACCCTTTGCGTTGCACGCCTGATCGGCCGTCGCAGCCTGCTGATGCAGACCGGGCCAGACCTCATCGAATGCTGCAGGGCAGCCGCCTTCTGCATTGCTGCGCACCACTTCAAGAACGGGGGATACCTCGCTGACGGAGGTCAGAGGGGGGCAGCTGCCGTCAAGCCCGCTCCAGACGCCGAATCGGTGGCCGCATGCGCAGCATTGAACAGTGACGACACTCTCGTCGGGTGCAGTACATTGGATGGAAGTGCTGTCCTTGAAACAAAACCCTCCCGGATTGCACCTCTCATACGTTTTCATTCCGGCTTTCAGGTCATATGTCAGGCGGTTCTGACATGTGGGCCAGCTGGAGATCGTTTGATTGGCGCTGATGGTGATGCTCTTCCCCTGTGCAATCATGGACCGTTGCAGGGTGGCGATCCACGCATCTACCGCCTCCTCGTTGGAAAACATGGAGCAGCCGATATTCTGGAATTGGAAGCATGCAGCATCCTCGCACAGGAGAAGGCAGGCGGTGATTTGCATTGCATACGTCTGGCATGCCTGCCCGTGGCCCATGTGGATGAAATCCAGGGAAGTGCACTGTTCCAGTGGGGGATAGGCGTCTGCATCCCGCGGAGTGATAAACGATCGTTCGGGCGCGCACTGTGGTTGCGATGCGATCCACTGGTCACAGAATAGCTCGAATCGTGATTTACACACCCCTCCATCCCACAGGCAATCCGTGCGATAATCGAGATTGGTATAGCACTCCTCTTCCGGCAGAGAAGCGCAATGTGGTACAGCTTGGTAGATGCAGGAGCAGCAGTGTCTGCACTCGCATCGCCGGGTCGTATGTTGTCCGACATCATACTCGGAATATTCTCCGCCGGACATGCAGGAGGGCCAGCCGGTCCAAGCATCCTCTTCCGTACAGCCTGCCGGGCAGTACACATCGGCGGGATTGGGAGGGGCGGTTGTTCTATTGGCCGGCGGCAAGGATGGCCAAGCAATGTCTTCGTATTGCCAGGATGTTCCGTCGCACAGGTAGGATGCTGTTTTTCCTTCGCAGAGAGCAGGCGTGCAAGCTACGTGCGGAGATGTAGAGGAGGTGGCCGCGGAGAATGCGGAAGACCCTGCAGCCGAGGAGGGGAGAACCTGTGCGGCGCACGCCGTTTGCACAGCCGGGAGGGCCGCCGTTTCCAACAGAGACGTAAAGACCACGATGGAATCCTCCACCGTGACGACCCCGTTCCCATCGGCATCGAATGCAGG
>CAYZGJ010000072.1:0-5515 GCA_964478005.1 uncultured Candidatus Peribacteria bacterium | reverse complement strand
CACGCGGGAGGAGGCGCTGCGACGGGAGCAGCGGCGCGACCCCGCGCTTGCGGCATTCCTGGAGGAGTATCAGCTGGACAATCCGTTTCCCGACACCCTCTCCGTCCTCCTCACCTCGCTGGATTCCTACGACGCCTTTCACGATTTCATCCAGCAGGCCCCGTGGCAGGATACGGTCAATCCCGCCTACCTCACGTCGGTGACGGGCCAGGAGCGGACGGTGCGGACGCTGCTGCAGGCGGCGGCGGCGGTGCGGACCCTGGTGACGTTCTTCACGGGGATCGCGTTCGTGGTACTGTGCGTGGTCATCCTGGAGTGGGTGCTGCGCGCACTGCGGCGGCGGCGGCGGGAGATCGAGCTGGAGCAGGCGCTGGGCGCGCCGCCGCTGGCCATCGTGCTGCCGCTGGCGACCGAGATGTCCGTGCTGCTGCTCCTGGCTGCCGCGCTCTCCATGCTGCTGACGGTGGGGTTCCTGGCGGGCCTCCCCTTCCTGATGCCCGCCCTGGCGGTGGAGGAGGCGTTCGCCGCCCTCGTGGCGGAGGCGCTGCCCTTGCTCGCGACCGTTCTGCCGCTCCTCTTCGCCGCCGAGGTGATCGCCCTGCCGCTCCTCGCCTTCGCCGGGACGCTGCTGGCCGCCCGCGCCACCTTTGGCCGGTCGTTCGCCCTGCCCGTCTGATCCGCTTCGCCGCATGAGCACCTTCCAGCGCACACCGCCGCTCCAGTGCGTGGTGCTGCGCACGATGGACGTGGGCGAGGCGGACCGCTTCTGCATCCTCTTCAGCCGCGAACGCGGACGCCTGAGTGCCCGGGCGCGGAGCGTGCGCAAGCTCACGAGCCGCCTGGGGGGCACGCTGCTGCCGCTGCAGGGCGCCGTCATCGAGCTGGTGGAGAAGGAAGGCTCCGCCACCATCGTCTCCGCGACTCCCCTTCCCGACGCCCCGCCTCCGCCCCTCGCCGACTACCCGCGCTTCCTCGCGCTGGAGCAGGGCATCGAGCTGCTGCTGCTGCTGACCGAAGAGAATGAACCGCTCCCTGCGGTCTTCGATCTGCTGCGCGCGTTTCTGCAAGCGGGATCCGCTGCCCCGCCGCCGCTTCTCCCCTTCCAGCTCCGCCTGCTCCACCTGCTGGGCCACCTGCCCGCCCACGACGGCGATCCGCGCTTCGCCCGGCTGCCGCCCGCCGCGCAGGCCTTCGTCGTCCGCTGCACGCAGGAGGACGATCTGGCGACACTTGCCACCGATGTTCCGGCCGATCCCGCTCTCACAGCGTTCACGCGCACGGTGATCGAGGCGACGGTGCCGCGGGGAATGAAGACGAATGGATAATGGATAATTGAAAATGGAGAATGACGATCGAGGAATAGAAAATGGGAAATGCTAAATGCAAAATGCAAAATGCAAAATGCGAAATGATCTGCTCAGCAGGTGCATCCTCCATGCGAAACCAATCTGCTCTCAAAATCATTTCACATTTCTCATTTCCCATTTTGCATTTCTTCAATACACCTCCTGCAAATAACACTCTTCACCCATTCGACTCGTCGCTGCGCTCCTCGCTCAGGGTGAATCCTGCCCGATGTTGTTCTCAATAAACGGAAGCCAGATAGCAGGATTCACAGTACACGATCTCCGGCCGATCCGGTGCGTAACTCGTGACAATCGGCTGGTGGCACTTGGCGCATGTGCGCTCAAAGAGCCGGTAGGGGTTCTTCAGCGTGAAGCGATCGCGGTGGCGCTGGTCGGGATGGCGGCGGGGAAGCGGTAATCGTTGCGCGCGGTAGAACTCGAGTTCCTGCCGGATGAGCTTGAACGGCTTCCCGGATGCTTCACAGACGATGGCCCATTCCAGAATGTCATCCTCCTTCGCCAAGGCTACGGAGGACGAGTCGGGAATATCGTCGATATGATCGGGAAGCGAGTGGGCATCCACGGTTTTCTGCGCGTTGACCGTCGGTTCACTGTCGCACCATTGGTACCCTTTGGAGATCGCCTGTTCCTTGGTGAGAGGGAAGAAACTCTGCGCCATGGTTTCGTTGTAGCCGAACATGGACATCGTTTCGGGGAAGTACTCGCCCCATTCGCCATCGGCGCGCATGTGTTCGACAATCTGTGGCACGAGCGCTTCGTACTCCTCTTTGGAATACTGCGTATTCAGGATGCAGTGCTCCTTGTGCTGCAGGCCGATGCACCCGAAGCAATTGCGGCTGTTGCGCGAGCACCAGAGGGAGTAGTGCACGTTCTCGCATCCGAGGGTGATGTAATACCCGCCGATCACCGAGCGGGCAGTTCCGCCGACGAGTGCGGATTCGTAGCAGAGTTCCGTTTTGTCGCCCCAGATGTGGATGTCCATGCAGTCCTTCATGTCCGCGATGCAGTCGGTGCAATAACGCGTGTCTTGATGGTTGTCGCAGTCGAAACACCGCCAGGCGTTCTGTGAGTGATGGACGTTATCGCCGAGGCAGTTCACGTTCTGCTCACCGCGCAGCGCTTTCACCGGGTGGCTCACGGCGAATATCTCGAACTGCTCCCGCATCGTCTGGATGGCAGCGGCGCTCCCACTGTCGAAAGCTGCCAGGAAGGCCTCGTACTCTTCCTTGGTCTTCTGCTCGTTCCAGATGCAGTACTGCTTCTGGCGGAGATTGACGCACCCGAAGCAGTCGCGGCAGCCGATGCAGTCCCGCAGGAACCATCCGTCGGAACAGTTATGGCAGAAACGCGCGAACCGGAGTCCGTAGCAGCCGTCGCAGTGGATGCAGCTGTAACAGAGCTCGGAGCGGGTCAGCGCAAGGAAATCGATGCAGTCACGGATCTGCATGTAGGTGTGTCCGTAGTAGACCGACTCCCCCTGTTCACCGTCGAAGACGAGATAGCCGTTTTTCGTCTTGTAATTGTCGTTCGTGAAGTCGCTATTGACGTTGTCGTTGAAGAGTGCGAGAGCCGGAAACGGGACGGCGCGCATCAGCTCTCCGAACTGTGCGAAGAACGACCGGGACGGATCGTACGGACGGCCGGAGGAGAGCGGATCCCAGCTGTCGCCATACCAGACATCATTGGCGTAGACGACGTACGGCTTGTCCTGCGCATACACGGAAATAATCGGCTTGCCGGTGGCATCGCACGTGCGGCGGTGGAGCGTCCGCCCGTTGTAGAACGCGAGGCGCCGGATCAGGCGGCACTCCGGACACAAGCTGGGCGGCGGGATCGGTTCCTTTTTCCCCGCAAAGACCGGACTGACTTTGTCGAGGAATGCGAGATCGGCGTCGGTGACTGCGAAGGATGCCTGGCATTGGGCGCAGGTTTGCTGCATACGACGAGTATAGAAGCACCAATGACCAAGCACCAATGACCAACCCGCTCCCAAGAAATTTGGTCATTGGGATTTGGGATTTGGTCATTCCGTCTTTGTCATTGCGCGTAGCGCGCTATCACTTCCTCTATCCTCTTCTCCAGCTCCTCCGTATACGCCACCGTCAGCGGCAGGGGGATCGATTGATTGCCGATCTGCAGCGCGATGGACTGCGTGCCGGGGGATGCGGTCAGGAGTTCCTTGAGGTCGAGCAGGAGCTGCCGGGGGGCGCGGGGGGGAAGGACGATCGTATGGGAAGGAGGAGAGGGAGGAGAGGAGGAGAGGAGGAGAGGATCAGGGGAAGGGAGGCTTGGCATCGGCATGCCTGCTGCGATCCACTTGCCCAGGGGGCCGAGGAAATCTTCTCCGGGCGCGTCGTCGCGCACCACCACGCTCTCGCCGGCGATGACGTTCCCTTCCTCGTCCACCGCCTCCACCGCCTCTTCCTCCTCCAGCACCCGCCGCGCGACCGAGAGGCCGCGCCGGGCTTCCTCCTCGTCGAAGACGCCGTCCTCCCGGGCGCGCTTGATCATGGCGGAGAGCGACGAGCGCTTCACGGCCTCCGCGCGCATCTGCAGCTGCCCCATCCGCAGGTCGACCGTCCCGCCGATGACCAGCACCGTGTCGGGCTGCTCGAGGACGGAGGCGACTTCGTTGTAGACCCGCGGGAAGAGCGTCACCTCCATCTTGCCCGTGGGATCCTCCAGCGTGACGATCGCCATGCTGTCGCCCTTCTTCGTCCGGATCTTCTTCACCCCTTCCTGGATGCCCGCGACGGTGAGCTTCTTTCCCACGTCCTGCATGGTGAGGTCGCCGATGAGCCTCGCCTTGCGCCCGATGTACGCCCGCATGCCGGCCAGCGGGTGGCTGGACACGTACAGGCCCAGGGTTTCCTTCTCCCACTGCAGCTTCTGCTGCGGGGTGGCGGGGGACGTTTCCGGAAACTCGATGGCGGCCATGGCCATCTCCGTGCCCAGCGCGCCGAAGAGATCCGTCTGCGCGCCGCCGCCCGCCCCCTCCTGCTTGCCGTAGTCGGTGATGCGCTGCTGGTGCTCCACGAGGGTCCGGCGTTCGCCGAGGCTGTCGAGGGCGCCGGCTTTCGCCAGCGATTCCAGCAGCTTTTTGTT
The DNA here is from genome assembly GCA_964478005.1 of uncultured Candidatus Peribacteria bacterium. Classification (GTDB taxonomy): domain Bacteria; phylum Patescibacteriota; class Gracilibacteria; order Peribacterales; family Peribacteraceae; genus JAKQEM01. The sequence continues at coordinate 1,043 of CAYZGJ010000072.1, read as the reverse complement.
CAGCACCTTGCCCGGCAGCCGCCGCGCGAAATCCTCGATGGAGGTGAATGTTCCATGCGCAGCGCGCTCCTGGATGATCAGGTGCACGGAGGCTTCCCCCACCCCCTTGATGGCGGAGAGACCGAAACGGATTGCCCAAGGGGAGTGGAGAGTTGCTTCGGCTGGTGGCACATCATTCGTCTCTCGTCCTTCGTCCTTCGTCCTCTGTCCTTCGTCCTCCGTCGCAGGCGCGATGACGGTGAAGTGGCTCAGGGATTCGTTGATGTCCGGCGGCAGCACGTCGATGCCCATCGTCCGGCACTCCTCGATTTCGATCATCACGCGCTCGGTGTTCTGCGCGTCGGACGAGAGCAGCGCCGCCATGAACTCGGCGGGAAAATTGGCTTTCAGGTACGCCGTCTCGTAGGCGATGCGGGCGTAGCCGACGGCGTGGGATTTATTGAATCCGTAGCCGGCGAAGGGCGTGATGACGTCGTCGAAAATCTCCGCGGCCAGCTTCTCCGGATAGCCCTTGGCGACGGCTCCCTTGAGAAACTTGTCGCGCTGCGCGTCGAGTTCCTTCTTGATCTTCTTGCCGATGGCGCGCCGCAGCAGGTCGGCTTCACCCAGGCTGTAGCCCGCGAATGCCTGTGCGATCTGGAGGATCTGCTCCTGGTAGATGCCGATGCCGAACGTCGGTTCCAGGATCGGCCGCAGGTCGTCGTGGAGGTACTGCACCTTCTCCGTGCCGTGCTTGCGCTTGATGAAGCTGTCGATCCACTCCATGGGGCCCGGGCGGTAGAGGGAGACCATGGCGGTGATGTCGTCGAACTCCGTGGGCTTGAGCTTGCGCAGGTAGCGGCGCATGCCCGCAGACTCCAGCTGAAAGACCCCCGTCGTGTCGCCGCGCTGCAGGAGGCGGAAGGTCTCCGGATCGTCCATGGGGATGGCGACGATGTCGACGTCGCCGCCGCGGGTGCGGCGGATGATCTCGAGCGTCGTCGGGATGACCGTGAGGTTCATCAGTCCCAGGAAGTCCATTTTTAGGGGGCCAAGTGCTTCCA
>CAYZGJ010000071.1:0-5659 GCA_964478005.1 uncultured Candidatus Peribacteria bacterium | reverse complement strand
GATCTTTAACTCCGTCGATACTCCGCACTTAGAGTGCGGGGTAGTTCATTCGTTTTTCGTTTTTCGTTCCTCGTGTATCTTTTTCAGGATAGAAACGAAAACGAAGCATGAACGACGAGCAATCTTCTATTCTTGCAGCTGCACCACTCCGAATGCCCTCCCCAGTTCCCGGTCCCACAGGACCAGCGTCCGCAGGGAGCGCGCCTCAGGCGGAACGCTGTAGCGCTGTGCGCCGAACGCATCTTTCAGCGGGCCGAGATCGACCGTGGTGCCGGCGGGGAAGCCCGCTGCGCGCGGGTCGGCGTCCGTGAGCAGCATGCGCAGGTCGGCGCCGGGAGATGTGTAGAAGTTCGGCCCCAGGAAGAGGGTGTCGCCCAGCAGCACGACGTCTCCCTCCACCTCGCCCAGCGGGCCGGAGAAGGAGCCGCGCGGTCCTTCCAGCTCCCGCCGCGAGGCTTCCCGCGCCCGGTCCAACGACTCCGTCCGCAGGCGGTCGATCCGCTCCGCCGTGGCGCCGCTGAGGGTCTGCGGATCGTTGCGGATGACCAGCGAGACCATGTAGTCCATCCGCTCGCTGTAGTACTGCCGCGCGTAGAGGGGATTTTCCAGTTTCTGCGCCAGATCCTCGCCGACGGACGGGCCGCGGGCGCAGGCGGAGAGGAGGAGGGGGGAGAGGGCCAGGAAGGCGAGAGTGCGTTGCATGGAAGTGGGGGGCAGGTCTGTTCCCATGCTACCGCACCCGTGCATTGGTTCAATGGTTTAGTTCAGATGTGGCACGATGCTGCCATCCTTGCGTGTCAGGTTGCCTGACATGGTGTAGGCGCACCCCATGGAGTGTAACTGGCGCAGCCAACGCTTCAAATGATAGTGGTAATTGCGGACTATTTCCCTCTGCGTGTCGACGGTAACCTCCTCAGGGATCACCGATGCCCAGTATCCCCAGTGCTCATCACTGCTGAAGCGCGGAGGAGTCTTGCCGGCTTGTTCATCTGCATGATCCCGGATTTGGGACAGGATGTCGCTGCCATTTCTGCTATTCAAATCCAGAAGATATCCCTTTCCCTGCCGTCCGGTCGCACGGAGCCGGGCGATGTATTCGCTTTCGATCGTCGGATTCCATCCTGCTACATCGGTCAGCCATACGCGGTTGTACACCACTTGCTGGAGTCTCCCCAGGACCGCCGGACCTTCCATGAGCGCCTGTTGGTAGAGGGACTGCAAGGGGCTGGGGATCTTGCGTACCATGGTGCGGATATCATCCAAAATCTTGTGTGGATCGGGGTTCTCCTGTTTCTCCGGCTGCGCGTTCTTGGGCCGGTGCTCGTCCAAAAACGTCAGCATGGACCGCAGCTCCACATCTTCCGGAGCGATGGCCATGGCCTTTTGTAATTCTGCTTCGGCATCTTCCCAATCCTCGGTATCCAGTCGATGCCGGATGCGCAGCTTGTGCGCGGCGAGCATTTTATTCTCTTCCAGCGATCCATCGGGGTCTTTCATTCGCGCCCATGCCAGGCTGAGGTAGCTGGTCTTTTGTTTGTAGCTCATGAGAAGAAATTGGCTCTTTGATTTGCGCTGCAGACCGCGGGGAACACCATGCTTCTGGAAAGCGTGTTCCAAATCAATGAATCCCTTGTACTTCTTCGAACCAAACATTGCTTCTCTCCAGTTTGCTGCGAAGGGACGCACGACTTGTTGCATATACGCGGCAATGTCCTCCGGTGACCGATTGCCATCAAAGATGCGCTTGAGCCAGCTGCCCAACTTCGATGCATGCATGATATCTTCCTGCACGTACGATTTCAGCTCGTCATGAATGCTCGCGTACTGTTGCTCCTGTCGTCGGTCCAAAGCCGTGAGTGCTGCTTCCACCTGATCAGTCAGCCCTTTTCTCTCTTGATACTTCAAGTCGATGAATCGCTCCTCCTCGGCAAAGTCCTTCAATCTCGGAACGAGTGAAGGGGTGAGGGATGCATAGCGTGGGTTCTTCGTCAGGGAGTCGCGGCGTTGCTTCAGGGCTCGCCACTCCCTGATGCGCTCGGGAAGCGTATAGCGGATATAATCTTCCTTTGCTTTGTAATGCGCATTTGGGTCTCGGAATTTCTTATTCAAGTCTTCAATCACGCGCCTGGAAATGGTTTTGCCCAATTCCGCAAGTAACGGATCCATGAATTGATCGTAGTAGAGCTTCTGGGCAGATGCTTTCATGGCGGAGAGTCGTTCTTCACAGAATCGTTCCCATCCTGCAATTTCCTCTTCACTCAGTTTGATATGTTTGGTGCCTTCCAACAGTAAGTCGGTTTCCTGTTTGGATGCCGCTCCCAGTTCTTCGAAAGTGAACTGGGTAAACGCGCGCACCTCGGCAATGATTGCCTCACGCCGCTCCTCCAACAATGCATCGCGTTCGTTTTGCGCTATTGCATCGTCGATATCCATCACCGTTCTGCTCCCCGGTCGCCGGGGGGCGGTCGTCTGGTACGCGGAAGAAGAGGGAGTCGAAGGTGGCATCAGAGGGTGATGCATTATCCCTTCTCCCGCGGCGCATTTCAAACTATTCTCTGCCCGACATTCCACCATCGATTGCTATGATTCTCTCCGATCGCGATATCCGCGCAGCCATCCAGTCCGGCCGCGTGCAGATCAGCGCCGACCAGCCCGGCCTGTCCTCGCCCGAGGAGGTGACCAAGTTCATGCACATCCACGCCAGCTCCATGGACTTGCGGCTGGGCAATACCTTCAAGCTCTACGAGCACAGCAAGTTCGCGATCCTCGATCCCAAGCAGCCGGAGAGCTTCGTGGGGAACATGCGGGTGGTGACGGTGCCGGAGGGAGAGGCCTTCATCGTGCAGCCGGGGGAGTTCGTGCTGGGGGTGACCATGGAGAGCATCACCGTGCCCGATGATCTGGTGGTGCGGGTGGAGGGGAGGAGTTCGCTGGGGAGGCTCGGGATTATCGTCCACTCGACGGCGGGGTTCGTGGACCCGGGCTTCAGCGGGACCATCACGCTGGAGATCAGTAACCTCAACCGCCTGCCCGTGGCGCTCTACCCCGGTATGCGCATCTGCCAGCTGGCCTTCGAAGTCATGAGCAGCCCGGCGGAGACGCCTTACCACAAGAAGCCGGGCAGCAAGTACCAGAACCAGGTGCTGCCGGAAGAGAGCCGCCTCGCGGTGGATCCGGAGTTTGCGGCATCCTGATGCATTTCATTGCATTGGAGGATGAGTTTTGATTCAATGTGCCGCGCGTGAGAAACGCATGGACGATTAGCTCAGCTGGTTAGAGCGTTCGATTCACATTCGAAAGGTCACTGGTTCGAATCCAGTATCGTCCACCATCCTTCGCCAACCGCAGAGGACTCCTCGGAGCAATACGATTAAGGCAGCAGATTTTTGGCGTGTTTGATGAGCATCCGCGCCACTGCGTCGTTAAACTGCGCATAGCTTGCGGACCAGTTTGGATGCTGCATGCCGGGACGTGAGTTCAGTTCGATGAGGCGGTACCCCTGTGGGGCATGCAGGAAGTCGGCACTGAAGAGAACGGGGGCGTATGCCTGAGTGTGGGCAATGATGTCTCCCACCATGTCCATGATGTCCTGCGGTACCCGGTCCAGATCGATGCTGCGGCCCGTTGCGCCCAGGGCGACGTTGGCCAGCAGGCTCCCCGGCGCGGGGATGCGTACGAAGGCATTGACGGGCTGTCCGTCCACGACCGTGACGCGCAGATCGTGCAATCCCTCTGCAATGCCGGATATGCCGCTGGAGCTGTCCAAGAATTCCTGCAGCAGGATGTCGCTCCATGTCTCGAAGAGATGAGGGGATACCTGTCCTGCAGGCAGGATGTGCACGCCACGGCCTTCCGTTTGAAAATTCTGCTTTAGCACTACGAGGGCCTCGGGATCCAGCTTCCACTGCCGGAGCACCTGCTCTGCTTCCTGCCAGCTACGTATGGCAGCCGTGCAGGGCGAGAGGGCGGGGAATGCTTCTGCCGTAGCAACCTTGTCAGTGCAGAGACGGTCAAAGTCCGGGTGATTGATGATCGGACAATCGCGGATGACCGGGATAGTGTTTTTGTCATCCCTGTTGAAGATCAGGGTGGCATGTACCGGTCCTGTTTCCAATACGGTGTGGTCAGGTAGCAGAGTCCATCCCTTGCGGAAGCATCCCTGTCCCTCATAGCTGTCCCCCCGAACGATGCAACAATCGACGTCGCGGGCATCCAGGGCTTGCACGAGCGTGCCATACGCTTCCCGATAGGCTTCCTTCTCCAGCGGATAACCCCACGGGTCCGCATCGGAGAAGTAAATAGCGATCATGGGGCGCATGCAAAGTAGTGTACAGGAATCCAGCCAGGGGAGAGCAGCTCCTCTCCTTGCATTTGCCATCGAGTTTGATGTACAATACGATGTACTATGACCACCAAAATGATCAGCATCCGGCAGTTTGCGCAGCAGATGTCCAAATTGCTGCGGGAAGCGCAGGAGAAGAACATCCATTTCGTTATCATGAAGCACGGCAAGCCCGTGGCGAACGTGACCCCGTTCTTTTTCGAAACGGAACAGGATCTCATCGACGATGGAATAGATGTAGAAGCCTTGAAGGCCGATGTGGCCCGATCACGCGCGGAGTATGCGCGTGGGGAGTGGCATTCCAATGAAGAGGTCGGTCGTATGCTGGGCCTATGACCGTACGATGGACTGCGTCCGCCCGATCACAGTTGCAACGATTGCCGCAACAGCAGGCACAAAGGATATTTCTCAAGGCGACTATCCCCCGATACATAGTACGTCACCCTGAGCCTGTCGAACGGGTGGCGTACGTCATGGATTCGGCAAGCTCACCATGACGTACTATATGTGACGGTATAGTCGCCTTTCTCAAAGTGCAGTGGTACGCTGCGCAGGATGAACCATTGCATTGTGCAGTGAAGCTTGATGGAGAGCATATCGGTGCTTACCGTTTCCGAGTCGGACCGTATCGGGTGTTTTTCGATGTGGATTCTGCCGTACAGGCGCTGGTCATTACGGGCGTAAGGAAGCGTGATCAGGCCTATCGTTCCTGATCCGAAAAGCCCACCCCAGGACATCTTGCCATTTGCGCAACTTTGAAATTGTTGCGGCGAGATAGATGCATCCGTATGGTCGAAGCACGTATTTCTTTCTCCCCGATTCTATGTTCTTCGATGACGAGGGCACCACGCCCGCAGCTCCGACAGGTGACACGCCTGCAACCCCCGACGCGCCTGCAGCACCCGCCGAGGGTGAGCAGCCCGCCGGCGAGACGCCTGCGATGTAATTTGTTCATAGGAACGAGAAAAGCCGCCTCCTGCGTAAGGGGGCGGTTTTGACAAAATATAACGAATATTGTATAATAAGAAATATGAAGCACTCATCAAACTTCGTTGGTCTAATTTCCTCCCTCAGAGCACCTATCGCACTGACAGGCGCACTTGTCCTTGGTGGCATTGCTTATACTGCAAACAATGTTCAGCAAGGCGCACGTAATCTCTTAGGCACGCATGATTCTAGTGTCAAGGAAACTGATTCCCAACACAACAACTGGCATGCCGCTTATGAGTTATGGAAAAAATATAGTGGAGAGGCGGATAAGCATAATAATCGATGACTAAACCCCCGGCTCTGCCGGGGGAATCCGGCTGGTTCTAC
>CAYZGJ010000070.1:0-5690 GCA_964478005.1 uncultured Candidatus Peribacteria bacterium | reverse complement strand
GCGTCCTGCAGGTGATCATCAAGCAGATGGAGGAGACCTTCGGGTGGATGGGGAACCTGAGGAGGTAAGCGAAATGCAAATTGCAAAATGATGCAGGAGGAATGCACGTCCTCTTCATGATCAATTACATGTGCCATTCTTTTGCCTTGCTCATTCGCATTGAAAATCACGAGAGGTGCATGCAATTGACAAATAATGCATTTATGATAACATTTGTCACTTCCCATGGCGAAGCGCTTCTTCCTGCTCCTGGCCGTCGTGCTCCTCACGGGTGCCTTCACGCACGCATTCGCGCAGCAGGCGCAGCCGCAGGGAATCACGCGGGCAGGTGCAGTGGCGTTGCTCGTGGAGGCGGATCCCGCACTGAAAGCGCGGCATGTCTTCTTCGGAACGCACATGCCTCCGCTGCCCCTGTTTGCGGACGTCCCGTCGAGCCAGTGGTACGCTCCGTACGTGGAGGCTGCATTTGAAGCAGGCATCATCACGGGCAATGCAACGGGGCTGTTTCGTCCGGGAGAACTGCTGAAGGAAGAGGAGGCGATTGCCTTCGCCGCGCGCGCCCATGCCCGTCGTCATCCCGACTTCGTACAGATTCTCCTCGCCTCCGCCGCCACCGACCGCTGGTTCGACGCACCGCTGCTGGCAGCGACGCAGAGCAACTTCACGCTGCCGCAGCCGCTGCAGCCCGGCCGACCCATCGGTCGCGATGACTTCTTTGCCATGCTCCAGTCCGCCGGAGCACCCGATCCCCGCACGCTCACGGTGCAGGCGCCGCCCGCCCCTCCGGAACCCCTGCCGGTGATCACCGCTCTTCCGACCCCTCGCGCTGCAAGCGGCACTCCGGCTGTCCGCGCTCCCGCTGCCCGCGCGGCTACCCCCGTTCCCGTGGCCCGCGCCCAACCCGCCCCCGCCCAGCCGGCTCCCGCGGCCGCCGTCCCGCACAACCGCTTCTCCATCAGCATGCCGACGCTCGGCATTGCCGATCTCACGGTCACGCGTCCCGTGGACGCCGTCACCAAGGACGGCCTGCTCGCGCCGCTCAAGTACGGCGTGGGGCACCTGTTCAGCTATCCCGGCAAGGGCGGCAAGATCCTGATCTACGGACACTCCAGCAGCTATCCGTGGGACGTGAGCAGCTACACGAAGATCTTCCGGCAGATCAACAAGCTCACCGTGGGGGATCTCATCCACGTGACGTACAACGGCCAGCAGTATACCTACAAGGTCAGCCACAAGCAGACCGTCCCTGCCTCGGACATGAGTGCCTACCGGCAGGGCGGCGGCGAAGAGCTGATCCTCTACACCTGCTGGCCGCCGGACAGTATTAAGGAACGGTACCTGGTGCATGCGAAGCCGATATAATCGCACAATGGAAAATGAGACATGAACAATGCTCAGGTAAAGAAGGCATCCTGTTGCCGGGAGGCATTCTCCGTACGCCATTTCTCATGTTGCATTTCCCCTTTCGCATTGTTACATCCCGATCTTCCGAAGCAGTTTCGCGTGTGCCGGATGGTGGAGCCAGGGGGAATCGAACCCCGGCCGAGAATTCTCAAGTCCTCGGTACCGACCTGGTCTGGCCCCACATTCGGCTCAAAAATAGTAGAGGTTCGGATTGACGCATGCAATGGAGTCACATATACTGTACTCAGTTCTCAAGTCCTCGGTAGCCCGATCCGGGCAATTGAATCCCGCCCCCGCAAGGGGCGGTTTTCGTTGCAGTGCAAGCATCCATACCACTGACGCATTCCGCAGGACGTCAGTATCCATTATTCATTATTCATTATCCATTATCCATTATCCATTATCCATTATTCATTGCTACATCCCTATTCGCCGCAGCACTTCCCGTGAGACAAAGTCCTTCGGCCGACCGTACTTGAGTCGTGAGAGCTGCTTGTAGGCCTCCGCGGCCTGGTCGTCGCGGGGGAAGGTCTTGTCCAGCCAGGGGCGGGGGACTTCGATGCTGAAGGGGCGGCTGGGCTGCCCGTTGATGCAGAGCTTCATCGCTCCCTTGAACGCGTCCATGTTCACCAGATCCTGCTCGGAGAAGACCGGCGCCATCTCCTTGGCGCCCACCTCGGCGTCCTGCGGTCCGATCTTGTAGAACATCATCGTGCCGACGTTGCCGAACACCGCGCCCTTCAGGCTGACGGCGCCGCTGAGCTTGCTCTCCTTTTCCAATTGATCGATGTACTGGTGGGCGAGGATCAGTCCCAGCCGGTACTTGCGCGCTTCCGAGAGGATCGACTCGATGGAGGGGGTGATGAAGTTCTGGAATTCGTCGATGTACAGGAAAAAGTCCTTGCGCTCCTCCGTGCTCATCCGCTGGCGGCGCATGGCGGCGACCTGGATCTTGTTCACGACGATCATGCCCAGCAGCGTGGAGTTGATGTCGCCGATCAGACCTTTGGAAAGGTTCATGAGGATGATCTTGTTCGTGTTCATCGCATCGGCGATGTCGAAGCTGCTGCGCGTCTGCCCCACGATGTTGCGCATCAGCGTATTGGTGTAGAACTGTCCGAACTTGGCCGCGAAGTAGGGGATCATCTCCGCTTTCTCGCGCTGGCCGGTCTTGGCCATCTGGTTTTCCCAGAAGCTGCGGACGACCGGGTTCTGCACCTTGGAGAGCTTGTACTTCTGCCAGTCGTCATCCGTGAAGAGGCGCACGAGGTCCGTGATGGCGCCGCCTTCCTCCTGGTCTTCCATGAGCGTGAGGCAGCCGTTGCGGAAGTAGTCCTGGATGCGCGGTCCGAAGATTTCTTCGCCGAACATCTTCACCATCATGTTCATGGCGTCCAGGGCGATGAGGTCGCGCTCCTCTGCGGTCTTGCCCTCCAGCAGGTTGAGGCCCATGGGCCGCTCGGTGTCCGAGGGGTTAAAGAAGATGACGTCGTCTGCGCGGTGGCGGGGGATGTAGGGCAGCAGGTCGTCGATGAGCGATCCGTGGGGATCCACCACGCACACGCCGCGTCCCGCATGGAAATCCTGCCGCGCCATCAGCTGGATAATCGAGGATTTCCCCGTACCCGTCTGCCCGATGATGTAGAAGTGGCGGAAGCGGTCCTCCTGGTTCATGAAGATTTTCTTCTTCTCGCCTCGGTAGGTGTTCGTGCCCAGATACAGCCCCTCCTCGGGGACGTTCTTCGGCGCGGAGGCGATCTTGAAGTTCTGCCACTTGATGGTCTCCGCTTTGTTGTACTTGATATGCGGGACGTGGAAAAAGCTGGCGAGCTCCGCGGTGCCCAGGAGCATGCCGTGCGCCCGCAGACGGGCGCTGAAGGTGCGGCGGGGCGTGCGGCGGATGAAGCGGCGGACCGTTTCCCGGCGGTTCTCCATGGAGACGGTCTTGAGGCCGTTGCCGCGCACGTCGTTGAATTGCCCGAACCCCGCCAGGACGGAGCTGAGGATGACGTCGGCGCGGGCGGGCGTATTGGCCGATGCGACGACGCGCACCGTGGCGTGGAAGCCGGGATTGCCCGCTTTCTCATCGACGGCTTTGCTGTACTCCTCCACCATCTGCGACACGCGTTCCCCCTTGTGGCTGTCCTCCTCGTTCTTGCCGGCATCTTCGCTGAAGACATCCATCACGGCGCCGATCCAGCCGAGCGGATGGAACCACGATCGCTTCTTGCGGCCGGGTTTATTCAATAGATTCGCCGCTTCCTCCTGCAGCTTCTTCTGCCAGCCGGGCTTGGCGGGCCGCAGGACGATCTGGACCGCGGCGCCCTCGTCGCTGTGCAGCTTGGAAAAGGCGTTCGTGATGGCGTTGAGCGGATCGCTCTTGAGTTGCTGGTACGTCTTAAAGACCGCGGTGTACGGCTTGGCTGCGTGCAGGCCGCGCGCGGTTACCACGGATCGCTCCGTGAAGATGTTGTAGTCTTCCACTTCATCGATGGTGATTTCCGGATAGAACGACGTGATCTGCTTTTCAATGAGGCCCGCCAGCCGTCGCGGGCAGACGACGAAAAAGAGGATTTCCCCTGCGAGCGCCGCATACTCCACCGAGAAGAATGTCTGCCCGAAGAAGTGGCGCGAAAACCCTCCCCTGTAGATCCCGTGCAGCGACTGGAACAGGTGGTCCATGACGCCGATGACTTCCTTGTAATCGCGCCCGAACTGGTCCGTCTCCGCCTCCCGCTCCTCGCGGGATTCCTTCTTGGGCATCAGCATCTGGAGGAAGACCAGATCCTCCTCGCGCTTGCGGTCGGCGATGCGCCGCGAGAGACGCAGGAATACCCACGCGCCGATGCACGCCGCGAGGAGGGGGCCGAAGAAGGCGAGCAGTTCCCGCATAGCCGTATCCTACCATTGTACCAGAAAAAAGGCCGTGGATCACGGGGGTTTTCGCCTTCCTCAGCCATATCCGGCCGGTTCCCCCGGCACGTGTATACTGCGGGCAATCCCGCAATCTCATGCCCCGTATCCGTTCCTGGAGGGACATCACCAATGCGACAGGATTCCGCAGCGCCCTGCGGGGCGGAATGCTCTATCTCTTCGGGAGGCGGGGCCAGCGCCGGGTCCGGGGGCTCCGCCTGTACTACCGGCTGCGCGTGAGCGTCCTGCTGCGGACGGGAGAGACCGTCGCCCGGCTGGCACGGCGCAACGACGTGCGGCTGTGGGTGGATGGCGCGAGCGTCTTCCGGCGCCTCGACCGCCTCATCCGCCGCGCGCAGCACTCCATCATCATCCAGATGTTCATCTGGAAGAACGACGAGACCGGCCGGCGGATCGCCCGGGCGCTGCTGGAAGCGGCGGACCGCGGGGTGCAGGTGGACATCACCAAGGAGGCGGTGGGGGATTTCTTCGAGTTCCGGGGAGACTTCCTGGGGACCAAGGGGTCCGCGGCAGAGCCGTGGAACCGCTTCTGGAACCACCCGCGCATCCGCATCGCGTATGCCTCGCACAATGACCATGCGAAAGTCTTCGTGATCGACGGGCATACGCTGCTGCTCTCGGGCATGAACATCGCCGACGAGTACCGCTACCAGTGGCATGACTACATGGTGGAATTGCGGGGGGCATCCTTCGTGGAGCAATTTCTCACGCGGTCGCCGATGCCGGAGGACCCGGACCCCGCGATCCGGCTGGTCATGAACACGGAGGAGCACAAGGAGATCCGCCCCGTTCTCATGCAGCTGCTGCAGAGCGCCCGCGATCACGTCGCCATGGAGCAGAGCTACCTCTCCGACGGAGAGATCGTCGACACGCTCATTGCGCTCAGTCACCGCAACATCCAGGTGACCGTCGTCCTGCCGAACCGCACGGATTTTCACCACCATGCCAATATGGCGGCGATCGGCAGGCTGGTGAGCGAGGGGAAGGCGCCGTACCTCACGGTGCTCATCTATCCGCGCATGTCCCACGCGAAGGCGACGATCGTCGATCACAAGACGGTGTTCATCGGGTCGGCCAACGCCTTCCGGGCGTCTTTGGATGAGATGGGGGAAGTGAACGTGCTGGTACGCGGACGCTCCCGCATCGTCTGGCGACTGCGCGAATCCATGCGCAGCAGCATCCTGCACAGCAAAGCGGTCAACGGCCCGCCGCCGCTGGTGTGGTTGTCGCGGTGGCTGGCACTCCTCGGATTATGACGAAAACCCGATGACCAAGCACCAAGCACCAAGCACCAAGCACCAAGCACCAAGCACCAAGCACCAAGCACCAAGCACCAAGCACCAAGCACCAAG
>CAYZGJ010000069.1:0-5696 GCA_964478005.1 uncultured Candidatus Peribacteria bacterium | reverse complement strand
AGGTGATCATCAAGCAGATGGAGGAGACATTCGGGTGGATGGGGAACCTGAGGAGATAACGGCTTTCGCCCGCGCTATCCGCTCGGCAATCTCCCGCTCCTCCCCCCGATCGGACGGATCGTAGAGATCCACCCGCTCCATGCCCTCCGGGAAGTACCGCGCAGGCACGACGCCCCGGGGATCATCGTGCGGGTACCGGTACCCCTGTCCGTATCCCTGCTCCGCCATGCCTTTGAGCGGCGCGTTGCGCAGATGGTTGGGCACTTCCAGAGAAGGCGCCTCCCGGACGAGATGCCGCGCCCCCTCCATCGCCCGCTTGATGGCGTTGCTCTTGGGCGCCTGCGCCAGGTAGACGCACGCGTGCGCCAGGAAGTACTCCCCCTCCGGCAGCCCGACCATCTCGAACGCCTGCCATGCGGACGTGACGACCTGCAGGGCGCGGGGATCGGCGAGCCCCACGTCCTCGCTGGCAAAGATCGTCATCCGGCGGAAGAGAAACCGGGGCGTCTCGCCGCTGCCGAGCATCTTAAAGAGCCACACGATGGCGGCATCCGGATCGGACCCGCGCAGCGTCTTGATGAAGGCGGAGATCGTATTGTAGTGATCCTCTCCCGTCCGGTCGTAGCGATGCGCGCGATCGGCAAATGTCTTCTCCGCATCCGCCAGCGTGAGGCGTGCCCCCGCAGTCGCCACCGCCGTTTCCAGCGCATTCAGCGCGATGCGTGCGTCGCCGTTGGCGATGGCGGCGATCCGCGCCAGCGCCTCATCGGTCACCGTAACGCCGCCCCCGTACCCTTGCGGATCGGCCAGGGCGCGACGCAGGATGGCCACCAGATCCTCCGGGGAAAGCGGACGGAGCAGGTAGACGGCGGAACGCGAGACGAGCGCGGCGTTCACTTCGAAGTAGGGATTCTCCGTGGTCGCGCCGATGAGCACGACCGCGCCGGATTCCACGAACGGAAGCAGCGCATCCTGCTGGGCTTTGTTGAACCGGTGGATTTCGTCGATGAAGAGCACCGTCTTCTTCCCGAACGTTTCCTTCTGGCGGGCTGCGGTCGTGCACGCTTCCTTCAAATCCTTCACGCCGCTGAGCACGGCATTGAGCTGCACGAAATCCGCGGCGGTGGCCCCGGCGATGATCCGCGCGAGCGTCGTCTTGCCCGTGCCGGGCGGCCCCGAGAAGATCACCGAGGTCAGCGTGTCCCGCTCGATGGCGGTGCGCAGCGCGGTCCCCTCCCCCACGATGTGCTCCTGTCCCGCAAACTGATCGAGCGTCACGGGACGCAGCCGGTAGGCCAGAGGAGCGGAAGCATCGGTCATGGCGGTTCATTCTACCACAAGGAGCGCCCTCCTCACGCTTCCGAAGCATTCCCCCTGGGAATGGTGAGATCAAAACAGGCGCCATGATCCTCCTCGCTGACGCATGTGACCGTCCATGATTGCGCATCCGCAATGGCCTTGACCAGATACAGGCCCAGCCCGGACCCATGCCTGTGCAGCGACCGCGCCCGCACGCCCCGGAAAAACTGCTCGAAGAGATGCCGCTGTTCCCGCAGAGAAATGCCGATGCCGTTGTCCTGGCAGCGGATGACGTACTGGCGGTCCGCACGCAGGATGGTGACGGTGATCGCGCCGTCCCCCGGCTGCGTGTACTGCGCGGCATTGATGATGATCCGTTCCACGGCGATGCGCAGTAGCCGCTTCTTTTCTCGGAGGAGTACGGAGCCCTGCGGTTCCTCCAGCACGCAGCGGCGGCCCGGAAACCGGTGGCACACTTCCTCTAGCACCTCCCGGACCAATTGCGAAAGGGAGAATTCCTCGGAGGGTTCCCGATCCGCCAGATGGACGCCGGAAAGAGCCATCAAATCCGCCGTCAGCTGGTCGAGCGCTTCCTGGTCGGCGTACTGCCGCTGCAGTTCGAGCAGTTCCCCGCGCGTCAGATGCCCCTTGCCCAGCACCCATCCCACGGGCCAGCGCACGCGCATGCCGGCGGGAGCGTCGGACAGCAGGACGGCGCTCATGACGGCTTCACGGTTGGTGGGGGCATCGATGTCCATTTCGATGCCGATGTAGTAGAGCACGGCATCCTGCTCGCTGAGCACGGGAATGATGGTGACGCGCTGCCAGTACATGTCGCCGTTCTTGCGCCGGTTGTGCAGCTCGCCGCTGTACGGCTGCTTGTACACCGCAATCGTCTTCCACAGATCCCGGTAGTAGTCGGGGGGCATGTGACCGCCCCACAGTTCTCCCGGCGTGCGCCCGATCATGTCCGCGACGGGATAGCCGGTGTGCGCGGTGGCGGCGGCGTTGGCGTAGAGAATGCGTCCGTCCGCCCCCGTCACCACGACATGATCCTCAGACCGGTCAAATCCCCGAACCAACTGTGCAAAGTCTCTGGCAAAGGAGGCGGCGTCGCGCATGAGAAGAAGAGGATGCAAGCCTCTACTGTACTGGAACGCAGGCGGGAACCGCAATATGCGGCTGCAGGTGGACTGGACAACCGCGCCACTCCGCGCTCAATTCCGTATGGCAGTCGTTTCCGTATCGGAACCATCACCTGCTTCCACGCGCAACGTCACCGTCTGGCCCCTGCGGGCGTTGCTGTTGATACGGACGTCCAGGAGGAGCACTTCCGTATCATCCTCGTCGATGTCGATGTCATCCCAGTACACGTAATCGCCGCTGCGCCTGCCGCTGCGCGTCGCGGAGTAAAACGTCATGCCGTCATCCAGTTCCGCGCGGATATCCAGCGAAATATCCCGGTCCTCGCGGTTGCGGACCGTAATGCGGTAGCGAACGATATCGCCGATGGACGCCGGATCGGGAGAGTCGGTAATGGAAACGGTCACGTCCTCATCGCCGCCATCCGTGTCGCTGCCGTCGCGTCGCACGCGCGTCGTCTCGGTATCCGACAGGCCGCCCGCCTCCACGCGCATCTGGAGGGAATCGCCGCTGCGCGCGCGGCTGTTGAGGCGCACCGTCAGGAGGATGGTCTTCGATTCGCCATCCTCGATCTCGATGTCCTCCCACTCGACTTCTTCGTCATCCACCACAGTGCCGCCGTCCGTTGCGGAGACGAAGTCCATGCCGCGATCCAGAAGGGCGCGCACATCCAGCGTCATCTCGTCATCCGATCGATTCTGCAGGCGGATGCGATACGTCACGGTGCCCAGCCGGTCCACGGGATCGTCGGAATCAATGATGCTGATGCGCAGATCATCCTCATCCAGCGGATCGCCCACCGTGAGCCCCTTGGTGACGCGCAGGTCGTCGGCCTCCACGCGCAAGCGCAGGGTGGAGTTCATCTTGGCGCCGCTGCGGACGCGCACGGTCAGCGAGAGCGTCAGCGACTCTCCCTCCCGGATGCGGAGGCTTCCCCACTCCACGAGATCGTCGTCATCATCGCCCTTGTCGGATGCGGACACGAAGGACAGATCGTCGTCCAGAGTCGCGCGGATGTCCGGGCGGATGTCGCGGTCATCGCGATTCTCGATGGTGATGGCAAAGGTCACGCGGTCGCCGCGTTCCGCCCGGTCCGGGCCGGACACCGTCAGGCGCATCTCCCGGTTGGAGACGGTCACGCTGTCCTCGTCATCGTCCGGGTCGTCGCTGCCGCCGGTACCCCCCTCGGAGGATCCAGCCACCACCTGGGAGATAATCGCGTTTGCCTGATCGGGGGTCAGCGTATCGAAGAGGCTGCGCACGCTCGACGGGATCGCATTCCAGGATGCCATCTGCTGCAGGTACGGCACGTACCACGGCGTCCCGGCCCCCACGGCCGCCCCTTTCGCCCGAACCGCGATGGCCGCCGCCTCCACAAACTGCACCGGCTGATCCGGCCGGAACGATCCGTCGGGATGGCCGGTCACGATCCCCCGTATCTTGGCCGCGCACACCTGCGGCGCATAGGTCTGCGTCGTCACGTCCGTAAAGCAGTGCGTGCCGTTGAAGGTGAATCCCCCCACCCGGTCCAGCGTCATCCGGACGAACTCCGCGCGGCTGACGCCCCCGGCGGGCGCTTGGTACGCCTGCGCGCCGACAGCGGCCGGAAGCAGAGCGACAAGGGCGAGCGAGGCAACGGTGCGGGAGAGGCGGGACATGGGAGAATGGGAAGATTGGAAAGCAAATTATACACTCAAGGGAAAACTATACCACTCTTTGATTGCGAATCAACAAGGTTTGGTGAGAGATTTCCCCCATTTCCAGTGGCTTGCCATCCGTAGTCCGCCGCGGCGAACGAAGGATGGTCGTCCCTGTTGGACGAAATTCGAACTGATTTAAACAGATAGATGCGCGGCAGCCGTGCGCGCTCCGAAAAACCGGCTGCCGCGCCGTTTCGCACGATTTCCAGTCGCTCTATTGCTGCTACCTCTCTAAGGTAGCAATGTGATATTCAAGGTCGCTTAGCACATCATCGGGGCGCACTCTGATGGAATAGCTTCCATCATTATATTTTTCCGTTGAACCTTTAAGGGTGTCATTTGGTTTTTCTTGACGAAAAACTGTTTTCCAATAATGGCGGAAAACTGCTGAATTCTCTTTACGAAAACAGATTAAGAAGTTGCCCTGTTTATCTTCTCTAAACTTCATTCCTTCCATCAGTTGTTGATATGCTCTACCCTGCAAACCTTCTGGCAGTTTCTTCAGAACCCGGTCCAACTTCTTCTGGTAGTTATTCGATCTGCCAGTTTCTAAAGTACTCTCATCAAGAGATGTTTCCTGAGTGGATAGCTCATGTTCGTTATCAAACTTCTCTTCGTATCCATTAGATTCATCCTCTCGCTGTAAGGCAACTGGATCAACTTTATCTGTTGCTCTTTCCACAGATCTTATGACATCTTCAAGATCCCACACATAACGATAGGATCTATAGCTGGTACTTCCATCATCGCTAATATGGAGATCAATGGTGCGGCTTCCGCCATATGCTGAATCGTCAACATAAATTGTATTTGCATACTCTTTACCATTGATCGAAGTCATTTCTGTACCATGCTCATAAGCACTGTGATTACCTGTGTCTTGCATCATTTCGTCGATACCAGCATTTTCATAGTATGTCGCTGGCAATTCGCCCTGTTGTAATCGCTGAGGATCAATATGATGTGTCCTTGTTAGAATTGAATACGCCCCCATTTCTTTTAACGCATTCGCAACTGCCGGCTCTCCATCTACTTTTTGCCTTACTCCAGCCTGTAGCTGATCCAGCTTTTGAAGATCCTCTTGAAGTTTTTTGTACTCAGGACTGTTCATGACATCGGTTTGTTGCTCAGGAGTGAGTTCTTTTTCACTTTTGACTTGCGTATCCCTTTGTTCATCCTGTTGCTCGTCGTTTTCTGCCTGTTGGATTAGCTCATCGCCTTCAGCCTGAGCTTCGTCAAGTGTATGCAATTCTTTCTTTTCAGGAGCAGCATCTTGTGTCTCTACTCCTTCGGGCTGCGGAGCGGCTTCTGGGCCACCAGCGAAGTGGAGCAACCGATGTTCGCTAAAATCAGGCATATCTTAAAGGGGGAAATCCTTAATTTCTTTTTCTAGATCGAATAAAATACGTTCTTCTAAGCTGGAAAATTTTTCCTCTCGATCAATTCGAGTATTTTTTCGTTTCACTCGTTTTTCTTGACTCCTTTCTTCTCTGTATTTTTTGGCTTATAGGGAAAAAATGAATGCTAAAAATATGGTCTGATCATGTTTCAAGA
>CAYZGJ010000068.1:0-5734 GCA_964478005.1 uncultured Candidatus Peribacteria bacterium | reverse complement strand
GCTAATCCTAGCCCAAAAGTTTAAGAAACAGCATTCATGAATTCCCTATATCCCAGAAATATACGTTTCCGCAAAAATAAGCTTCCAAGGCCGTTTTGTTTTAGTGGAAGTAACGCTGCCTTTGTTATGTGTCTTCAGACGTTCTTTCACATCGGTTGTGTAACCGACATACAGTGATCCATTTTGAGCACTACGAATCACATAGACTGTGTACATAGTCCCGTAGTATGCACGGCGCTGCGCTTCGTGCAACTACAGGACACTCAGTATGCGCTTGCTAAGCTGTTCAACTTCTCAAGCAAGGGCCTGCCATGAAGTTTCACCCCAATGCAAAATACGTGGCCTGCCATGAAGTTGCGCCGCAGCGCATACTTCGTGGTGTCCCCGACAGGAATCGAACCTGTATTTCCGGCTTCGGAGGCCAGCGGTCTATCCGTTAACCTACGGGGACAGGCGGACGCAGAGCTTAGAGGGAGAACGACCGGAATGCTACTCCCCTTTCCGATTGGCGGAGATGGAACGCCTCCGCACCCGCGGCCACACATCAAACCGCGCCACGGCGACGAGCAACGAGACACCGATGATCGCGGAGGTGGCGATTCCGGCGTAGGAGCCGACGGCGATGCCGTAGAAGACCCATCCCGCAGGCGACAGCAGCATCCACCGGCGGAAGCGCTTCGTATCATCGGACCAGAGCGCAATGCACTCCACGGTCATGGAGAGGATCGGCAGCAGGCTGACGGACCCCTCCCAGCTCCAGACCCCGGCGATCCAGAACGCGAGAATGAACACGAGCATGGTGGCCCGGCGGTTGATCCAGGCATGGGTATCGCGCAGGCGGAACACGTAGGCCCGCGCCGCCGAGAGCACATACATCGCGGCACCCGTCCACGCACCCAGCAGCAGGTAGTGCACCACGAAGAGCGACGCTCCGCAGAGCATCAGCACCAGCAGAAAGGACCGCTTGTCTTTCTGGAAGGACGCCACGACGAACCCGAGCGCAAGGAAACCGATGAGCTGGGTGACGACGGGGTTCATGTGGATGCAGCTGTCAGCCCGAAAAATTCCACCGCATTGCGGGTCGTCACTTCCTCGGCTTCTGCGACGCTGACACCTTTGAGTTTGGCGACGAGGTGCAGGACTTCCCGAACGAATGCCGGTTCATTCCTGTTGCCGCGATGGGGAACGGGGGCGAGGTACGGGCTGTCCGTCTCGATCATGATCTGCGTGAGAGGCGTGTGCTCGATGGTTCTGCGGATGTCGCTGGCAGCGGGATACGTCGCGATGCCGGTGAAGGAGAGCGAATGCCCCAGCTCCACCAGCCACGCCACGTCCTCCCACCGCTCCGTGCAGCAGTGCAGCACCATCTGCAGCGGTTCGACTTCCTCCACCATGGTCTTGATGTCTGCGATGGCTTCTCTGCAATGCACGACTGCCGGTAATCCAATCTCGCGGCTCAAGGTGAGCTGCTCCAGGAAGACGCCGCGCTGCACGCCCTTGGGGGAATGATTGTAATGATAGTCCAGCCCGATCTCCCCGATCGCCCGGACCTTCCGCGACCGCTGCGCCATCTCTTGCAGGCGCTCCCCGTCCCCTTTCTTCCAATCCTTCGCATGGTGCGGATGCACCCCGACCGTGCAGAACACGGTTGCATACTTCTCCGCCAGCGCGATGCACGCATCGGATTCCGGCAGCGAATCGGCAATCGTGATCATCGTCTCCACTCCCCCCTCCCGCGCCCGCGCGATGACCTGGGGCAGATCCTGCGCAAACTTCTTGTCGGCCAGATGGCAGTGGGTGTCGATCATGCGGAGAGGATAGCAGAGCCCTCCGATCTCCTCACCCCCCGACCCCCTCTCCACGGGAGAGGGGGAGAAGACGATCGGAGCAAAGGGGATGGTCCGCGCGCAGGGGGGTGAAGGGGGAGCCCCGCAGCGTGTGCGCGGCATTTTTGACTGAAGCCTTGGAAGGAGAAAATGTCGCGCCGCGGGGCGGGCGGGTCGTCGTTGCGCGCGGTCGCATTTTGGCGCCACCTTTGTTGCGACAGACAAAGGTGGCAATCAATCCGAAATCAAATCTGGCAATTTCTCCCGTAGATGATTGACCTTCGGATCAATCACGATTTGGCAGTACGCCGCCTGCGGATTCTTCCGGTAGTACTCCCGGTGCTCCTCTTCCGCCTCGGTGAAGGACGAAAACGGCTGCACCTCGGTGACGATGGGATTGCGAAATTGCGGTTGGATCTCCTCCATGAACGCAGCCGCCTCTTTCGCCTGCGTTGCATCCACAGGGAGAATGATGGACCGGTACTGCGTCCCCGTATCCGCACCCTGCCTATTGAGCGTGGTCGGATCGTGCGTCACAAAGAATACCGTGAGGAGATCTCTGTAGGAGACGACATCCGCATCGAATCGGACCCGCACCACTTCGGCATGGCCGGTCGTGCCCGTGCTGACGGTGTGGTAGGTGGGCCGCTCCGTCGTGCCCCCTGCGTATCCCGGCACCACGTCCGTCACGCCCCGCACCATCCGAAACATCTCTTCCGTGCACCAGAAGCACCCGCCGCCGAAGTAGGCAACCTGCTCGTTCATGATCGCGGAATGAAACGCAGAGAAAGGGAATTCACGCAGTGCCGCGCGTCCTTGGCGGTCAACTTCTCTCCTTCAAAGACATGCCCCAGATGCCCGTCGCATTGCGCGCAGCGGATCTCCGTCCGCATGCCGTCCTTGTCCGGCAGCCGCCGCACTGCACCGGGCACCTCGTCGTCGAAGCTGGGCCATCCGCACCCGGCATCAAACTTCGCCTTGGCATCGAAGAGCGGCTGCCCGCACCGGCGGCAGACGTAGATCCCGTCCTCGAAAAACTCATCGTACTCCCCGCTTCCCGGCGGCTCCGTGCCGCCAAAGACGATCACCCGCTCCTCCTCGGCCGACAGCGGCGCGTATGGCTTGGCTTCCATGAAGGAGCATTATACCATGCGCACGCTCATCCGGAGCCGTTTCTCCGTTCTTTCTCCTTCATCCTATGGGTCGGTAGCTCAGTGGTAGAGCAGAAGGCTTTTAACCTTTTGGCCGCGGGTTCGATCCCCGCCCGACCCACCAACCTTCGCGCAGCGAAGGTTACCGACCGTAGCCCCGCAGGCGAAGGTTGGCTATCCTTCCACAAGATGCGCTGCGACTACGGTTGGCAAGCCATCTCTCTCATCCATGCTCGCCCCACTCATCCGCAAAGGCGACACTGTCCGCATCATCGCGCCGGCGCGCAGCATGGCTCTGCCGTGGATCGGCGACGATCTCAAGAAACTGGCGCAAGAGCGGCTGGAAGCCTTGGAATTGCACGTCACCTTCGGGAAATATGTGAATGATTTTGATGCGTTTCATTCTTCGAGCATCGAGCACCGCATCGCAGACCTGCACGATGCCTTTGCCGATCCTGCGGTCACGCTGATTCTGACCGTCATCGGCGGGTACAATAGCAACCAGCTGCTGCAGTATATCGATTATGATCTCCTGAAGCAGAACCCCAAGCGCCTCTGCGGATTTTCGGATATCACCGCTCTCTCCAACGCTATCTATGCGCAAACGGGGCTGGTGACCTATTCCGGCCCGCACTTCATGAGCTTCGGGCAGAAGCTGGGCTTCGACTACACGCAGGACGCGTTCGTCCGCTGCCACTTCTCCGATACTCCCTACTCAATCGAACCATCCGAGCAGTACATCGACGGCCGTTGGGCGAACAATCAGGATCATCCGAATTTCATCTCGAACAAAGGCTGGCTCGTCCTGCAGGAAGGCGAAGCGGAGGGCACCGTCATCGGAGGCAATCTCGGCACGTTCCACCTCCTCTCCGGCACGCCGTACCTGCCGCAACCGGAAGGCGACATGATTCTCTTCATTGAAGAAGACAGCGAGGATAAAGACGTCGGATTCGATCGTCACCTGCAAGCGATCGTGCAACAAGCGTGGTTCAGTCGTGTACGCGCCGTCGTCATCGGACGCTTTGAGAAAGCGGGGGAGATGACTGATGAAAAATTGACTCTCTGCCTGCGCAGCAAAGCGGAACTCCGTCATCTGCCCATCATCGCCAACGTCGACTTCGGCCACACCACGCCCCTCACCACCTTTCCCATCGGAGGCAGGTGCCGGGTCAAAGCCAGTGCAGCATCGAATATCGAAATCATTGCCCACTAAACCATGCACCTGCTCCCCTTCTCCACTCCGTATCTCGCTGTACATCATAACGATCCCGGAGAAACCATGCACATTGATCAGCCGACCATTCTCTTCAACCCATCGGAAACACCATGGATCACAGATGATGTACACATACCTCCGCGTTCTTCCATCATCGTGGAGAATGCGACTATCAACCCTGCGACGGAATCCATCCTCATCACTTCCGAACTTGGATTCTCCGACGATGCCCCCTATCCGGAACGGGAAACGCTGATAGCCCGATGGACACAGGTGTATGACATCTTCCCCCTGCCTCATCTCAAGGAAACGCAACTGTGGCGATCACCCAAGGAACGAATCGGATCTGTGAGCTTTAACCTGTGGTTCGCGGCCGCAGGCACCGACTGCGGCATCCACAACGAGCACGATTTCCTGGAGGTGCACACGCAGGTATGGGGAACGGGCCATATGCAGAAGTTCCACGAGAAGGATGCGGCAACGCTGTATCAGGACATCGTCATGACACCGGGATTCACCCATGCACCATTCTGCGATGCAGCACTGCGCTACCCGTGGCACCGCTATCTGGCAGATACAGATTGCATCTGGCTGGCAGTGGAATATCACACGTAATCACCCCACCCTCCCCACATCCCCGTCGATGACGATCGGCCGCATGGCTTCGATTTCCGATCGGTTGTACGACTGATCGGGAATGGGGTTCCACAGGTAAATTTGCTGATGCAAGACATGGGCAAATCCCATCTCCAGAAACGCATTGCCACCGATATAATTGCGGACACCCCGATGATCCAGATTCAGTACCAGCAGCGCATCGGCGCCCTGCATCAACTGCCAGAACTCGCGGATCGCATCCCGCTCCATCTGATCCTCGATCTTCCGCACCTGCTTCGCCGCGTCATCCAGCCCCACGTACGGCTCCGCCAGCGACGTGCAAAAGGCCGTATGCCCCAAGGCACGCAACGCGTCCCGCGCTTCCAGCATCTTTTCCGTGAAGTGCATGCTGCCGCTGACGCCGATCTTCATAGGAAGATTGTAGTAGATGCTTTCCCCTCCACAATACGTTGTGCACGGTTCATGCAGCTTGCTGCATTGATGAATAATCAAACGGCGGCTTAAAAGTGATAATGGATGGCGAGGAATTGCCACTGGGAAGCATTAATTGAATTTGACCTATAATATACTTTCTAAGTTCATCAACATCTAATAATTTTTGCATGTCTTCTGGAATTACAATGCGCTGCCCCCTCCACAGAGCGGCACCATTCTGCGCATCATACCCCAACTCCATTATTTTGACTTCAAGTGCAAGAATGGCTTGCCTCTTCTTCTCCTCTTCAGATGCGATTTTGACACCGGGAATGGTAACCATTTGTTCAACATCCATAGAATTTGATGGGAAATTTCCCGCGTACTCTACCCTCCTTCCTGCATCCGTCAACACCAATTCCATTCCGCAACGGAAGATGAAAGCATTAAATCGCAATGACCAATGACCAATTTTCTGCTACCGGAATATTTCTTGGTGCTTGGTGCTT
>CAYZGJ010000067.1:0-5755 GCA_964478005.1 uncultured Candidatus Peribacteria bacterium | reverse complement strand
GGGCGCAGCACACAACGGCTCCGTTCCTCGTCTTCCTGGATGCCGATGACCGCCTGCCCCCGCACTACCTGGAGCGCTGTCGGGCGGTCTTCGATGATCCGGCGGTCGCCATCGCCTATGGCGATATGCATGAATGCGGCGAACGACACGCCATCCTCCGCATGCCGGCATTCGACCGCGCGGCGCTGCTCCGCAGCAACTTCATCTCCGCGCACGCCATGATCCGCCGCCAGGCCTTCGACGTGGCGGGCGGCTACCGGCCGCTGCGAAACGCCCATGAGGACTGGGATCTGTACCGCCGCATCCTGCGCTTCCGGTGGAAGGCGGAAAAAGCCGACACCTTCGTCCAGTACCGCATCCACGCGCAGAGCATGCTGCGCGCGCATCGGCGCAAGGGGCATTCCTACTGCACGGACGCCGCGTTGCTCTCTTCGCCCCTCACCATCTTCTCCCCCTTTTGCGGCCGGACCGCGATCCTCCCCCGGTTCACCGAAGCGTTGCAACGATTGGAATGGGACGACCGATCGCTGCTCACGATCCACTTCCACAATACCTCCGACGATGCCGCGTTTGACGCAGTCCTGCAGGACGCACTCCGGACCGTCTCCTGCGGCCGGTCGATCTACACCCGCGCACCCCACCCGCCCCTGTGGGAGCACACCGCGCAGTCACTGGTGGAGAACCGCGTGTCCAACGGGCGCAACGCGCAGTACTACTACGAGCTGGCCGTGGTGAAGGCCTACAACCACCTGCTCATCAGCTGCGACACGGAATTCGCCCTGATCCTGGAAGATGACGTCCTCCCCGCGCCGGATGCCTTGCGGCGGATGCTGCAGACCGTGCAGGCCGATACCGCCGCCGTCGTCTGTCACTACCCCTGCCATCTGCAGGGCTACAGCATGGTGTGGAAGAAGAACCGCGACGGCTCCGTCACCCACTTCCCTGCGCGACGCTCCGGGATCGAAGAGGTGGGAGGATCGGGCTTCGGCTGCTCGCTGCTGCGCATGAGTGCTTTCCGCACCATGCCGATCCATACCCGTGTCTACGAATCGCCCCCGCGCTGGTACGACTACACCTCGTTCGACCATCTGCGCACGCAGGGGCGGGTGCTCTGCAACTGGGACATCGATGTCGAGCACGTGCGCACGGAGCGCTATATCCCCTCCCCCGCAGCCTGATGCACCCCTTCTGGGACGCCATCCTCCGGCCCCTCCTGCAGGCGGTCCGTCCGGCAACCATCGTCGAGATCGGCGTGGAACAGGGCAGAACCACGGAACAACTTCTCCGATTCTGCACTGAAACAGGCGCCACCCTGCATGGCATCGATCCGCATCCTTTGATGGATGCCGCAGAGTGGAACGAGCGCTGGGGGGATACGTGGACGCTGCACCGGGGCAGGAGCCTGGATGTTCTCCCGACCCTTCCTCCTTTCGATGCGATCCTCATCGACGGGGACCACAACTGGTACACGGTGTATCACGAATTGCAGGCGATCCACCGGCATGCGCGTGAGCATGCGCGGCAACCGATTATCTTCCTCCACGACATCGCAGCGCCCTACGGCCGGCGCGATCAGTATTGCGATCCGGAGGCCATTCCCGCCGCGCACCGCCATCCGTGGAAGCGTCAGGGTATCGATGTGGAACGCCGGGCCCTGGTGGAGGAGGGAGGACTCAACCCCGGCGCCTCGCATGCGGTCGACGAAGGAACGCCCCACAACGGCGTCCGCACGGCCGTGGAGGATGCTCTTCGGGAGGCCCCTGGGTACTATGCGTTTCATGCAATTCCCGGTTTTCACGGATTGGGTATCCTGGCGCCACACACGCTTCTCGACCAGAATCCATCACTCCAAAGGTTGATGAACGATCTTTCGCCTTCAGCCCTTCTGCAAGCGCATATGGAGCAACTGGAACACGATCGTCTCCTGCGCATTCCCCTGGCAAACGAGTTGGATCGAGCACTCAGGGGGCGTCAGGCATTGCGCGAGGAATGTGGGAAGCTGGCGGGAACCATCGAGCAGCTTCTGATCGAGAAGCAGCAATGGAAGAAGGAACATGCTTTGCACGTACGGTCAGTGCATGCGTTCTATCGCGCCGAGATCGCACATATCCATGCGACACGCAGCTGGCGGTGGACGGCGTGGATGCGGAGAGCGGGAGGGTGGATGCGGAGACGTGCGATGTGAGTCATTTCGCTTTTCCCACCAGCTTTCCTTGCTCCAGATACACGATCCGGTCACACACCCGCTCCAGCTCCCCGTGATCGTGGCTGACCAGCAGCACGGTCCGCCCCACGCGTTTCATCTCCCGCAGGTGGGTCCGACACGTCTCCTGGAAAGTCGCATCCCCCACCGCCAGTGATTCATCGAGCAGCGCGATCTCAGCCGGAACGAAGGCCGATGCCGCGTAGGCCAGCCGCAGCTGCATGCCGGTGCTGAGGCACTGCACGGGCAGATCGCGGTGCGAGGCGATTCCCGCAAATTCCAGCACCCTGTCCATCTGCGAGCGGATGGATCGAGGCGGCAGGCCGTGGAGCAGGCCGTGGAGGTACACATTCTCCGTGCAAGAGCGATCGGGATGGAAGCCGGTTCCCAGTCCCAGGAACGCCGAGAGCCGGCCCCGCACGTCGACTGAGCCGCGATCGGCAGGAAGGAGGCCCGCGATGATCCGCAGCAGCGTCGTCTTGCCCGAGCCGTTGGGGCCGTAGAGCCCCACCCATTCCCCCCGCTGCACGTGCAGATCCACGTCCGTGAGGGCGTCGATGCTCCACTGCTCCCGGTGCCGCCACCGGTGCAGCAGGTGATCCTGCAAGTGCACCGAGGGATACACCGCCCGGCGGAAGGTCTTGCAGAGGCCGGTGCAGGAGATGGCGGAGGTCGACATGGAAGAGCATGCCCACTGTACGTCATTTTGCATTTCTCAAGTTGCATTTTCCATTCGTCCGTATCCATTCCTCAGTATTCCTCCAAAAAGTACCGGCTCCTCCGCTGGAAGACGACGGCGGCGAAGAGGAAGAGACCGGCGCACAGGAGGAGGAAAGCCAATGTATGGAGCGGGGTCGGTATCCCCTCGGTGGCGGCGTAGAGCAGGGCGCGGCGCGCGTCGTGGAGGAGAATGGACAGCGGCTGGAACCGAATGAAAATATCAAGCATTGACCAAAGTGATAGCCCTATATTTCCTGCAATAGTCTGAACAAAATCTTGCGCCAACGGTCGGGACGGCCGGAAGGCGTAGAGGATGGGTGTCAGCCAGAACAGCACCTGGAGCGCCACTCCCCACAGGTAGGGGATGTCGCGGAACTTCAGGGAGAAAGCGCTGAGTACCATGCCGGCAGCCAGCGCCAGAAGCGTCGCTTCGGTGATGATGATCGGCAGGTAGAGCGCCCCGGCGTCCGGACCGGCGTCCGTGAGCGACAGCGCCGCAAAGAAGATGAGGAGGTAACCACTCAGAATCAGAATGTGCGTCCACCCCACGCTGAGGATGAGCAGCAACCGCGGAAACCGCACTTTCTGAATGAGGGCCGCTTTCTCCTGCAGCATGCTGATGCAGGCCGTGCTCGTCATGGCGAAGTGCTCCCACAGCAGGATGCCGAGGAAGAGGTACAGGGGGTAGAGCGGCACGTCCGTGACGATGCGGCGGAAGATGTGGAGGATGACGACGTACTTCACGAGGGGGTAGAGGAGCGACCACAGGATGCCCAGCGTCGATCCACGGTACTTCATCCGGAAATCCGCCCAGCCGATCGCCAGGACCACCCGCAGGGAATGCGCGATGGAGAAGGAGGAAGCTGCCAAGGGGGTCCACTCTAAACTCTCCACTCTCCACTCTCAACCCCGCACCCACGGAGGAATGCGGCTCTACACTCCCAACGCAATCTCCTCTTCCCGCTCCGGCTCATGCACCGTGACCCCGGGGCGCGCTGCGCGGATGCGTTCCGCAAACGCATGCATCCCCTGCTCCTCCCCGTGGACGAGGATGATCTGCCGCACGCCCTCCGTGGCCGCGACGAACGCGTCGAGATCGGCGCTGTCAGCGTGCCCCGAGTAGGCATCCACGTAGGCGACCTCCGCCCCTTTCCGGTAGAACTGGTCGAAGATTTTCACCTGCGACACCGAGGGGTCGAGGATGCGGGCGCCAAGGGTATCTTTGGCCATAAACCCCACTGCCAGCACCGTGTTGCGCTCGTCCTCGATCTCATTCTTCAGGTGGTGACGGATGCGGCCCGCCTCGCACATGCCGGATCCCGCCATGACGATGAAGGGGCCGGGCTTGCCGTTGAGTTCCTTGCTCTCCGCCACATCCTGCGTGTAGCTGACCAGGGAGAACTGGAAGGGATTGTGGGCACGGTGCAGGAAATCTTCGTACATCTCCCGGTCGTAGCACTCGGGATGCTTCATGAAGACGTCGGTGATTTTGGTGGCGAGCGGCGAATCGATGAAGATGGGGATGGCAGGGATCTCCTTGGCGTCCCAGAGGACGTGCAGGTCGTAGACGATCTGCTGCGTGCGCTCCAGGGAAAACGCCGGGATCAGCACCTTGCCGCCCCGCTTCGCCGTCCGGATGACGGCTTCCTTCAGGGTGCTGCGCGCGGTCTCCACGCCGTTGTGCCGCCGGTCACCGTAGGTCGACTCGCACAGCAGCGTCTCCACGGGGGGCATGGGAGCCGGATCACGGATGATGGGAAGGGTATTGCGCCCCAGATCGCCGGTGAAGCCGATGCGATGCGTGACGCCGTTCTCCGTCGCTTCGATGACGACCATCGCCGCGCCCAGGACGTGCCCCGCCTCGATGAACTGCGCGCGGACGCCGTCGGTCACCTCGAACCACTCGTTGTAATTGCGCCCCGCGAAGAGCGCCATGCACGCGGCGGCATCCTGCTGGGTGTAGAGCGGCCCCGGAGACGGCAACATGCTCTTGTGCAAATGTTTGCGGAAGAACTCCTCGTCCTTCTCCTGGATGTATCCGCCGTCGGCCAGCATCACCTCGGCCAGATCGCGCGTGGCATAGGTGCAGAATATCTTGCCGCGGAACCCCTGCTTCCACAGCAGCGGGATGCGTCCCGCGTGATCCATGTGGGCGTGACTGAGCACGAGGGCATCGATGTCCGTGGAGGGATCGAACGGGAACGACGCGTTCTTGATGGCGGACTCCCGGCGCTTGCCCTGGAAGAGACCGCAATCGAGAAGGATACGCTTGCCATCGATCTGCAACTCATGACAGCTACCGGTGACTTCCCGGGCGGCGCCGTGGGGGATGATCTTCATGGAATGTATGGGGGATGATGTTCTGCTATGAAAGCAGAGATTTCCTCCAATTATAGCACAAATCTATTCCTCTGTCTTGCCCTTCCTCTTCCCGGCCTCCCCCGCATCCAATCCGACCGATCGCAGCAGATCCCGGCGCTCCTTCGGCGTCAATGTCCGCACCTGCCCCGGCTGCAGGGCGGGGTCCTCCAGCGTCATGATCCGGACGCGCCGCAGGTGGACGACGCGGTTGCCGGCTTTCTCCACCATCCGGCGGATCTGGCGGTTCTTCCCTTCGGTCAGGGCAATGCGAAAGCGCCGGTCTCCCAGCCGCTGCACCACCGATTCCTTGGTCTGCTGCCCGAGGATGATCATGCCGGCGGCCATCTGCTGCAGCGCGTCATCCTTCATGTCCCACCGCGTGGTGACCTCGTACACTTTCTCATGATCGTAGCGCGGGTGCATGAGGCGGTTGGCCAGCGCGCCGTCGTTGGTGAAGAAAAGAAGCCCCTC
>CAYZGJ010000066.1:0-5869 GCA_964478005.1 uncultured Candidatus Peribacteria bacterium | reverse complement strand
ACGGCACCGTTCTGACCGGCCAGCCCTTCGGCGCCGCGGTCGACTCTGACGGCGAGGTGGTCTTCACCACGGGGATGGTCGGGTAGCACGAGAGCAGGACGGATGATGAAATAGTATAACTTTATAATTATCAGGATATTTGCTAAACTTTATGAAGTTTCCTTCAGCATGCCATGACTACCCCCGAGAAGCTCCATACCATTCAGCATCTGTCCGGCCTCAGTCAAACCGCTCTCGCACAGCAGCTGGGAGTGTCCTTCGTGGCGTTCAACCGTTGGATCACCGGCAAGGCGGTTCCGCGCAAGGGGGCGCAGGAGCGCATTGACGCATTGTATCGTGCGATCACAGGTCTCACGGTGATTCCGGAGGATGCACTGGCGGCCAAGAAGACGGTGCTGATGCGCAAGGCCGCCGGAGCGACATCGGTGGTGCGGACGATCACGGATCATCCCGATATCCGCGACCAGTTTGCGCTCGTGCTCACCTATACCTCCAATTCCATCGAGGGCAGTACGCTGACGCAGGAAGAGACGGCCGCAGTGCTCTTTCAGAATGTCGCGTTGCCCGATAAGTCGCTCACGGAGCATCTGGAAGCGAAGAATCATCAGGCAGCATTTCTCTTTCTTCTGGAACATGTCGCCGCACATCATGCAGTCGATGAAGCGCTGATGCTCAAGCTGCACGGCATGCTGATGAATGGCATCCGTCCGGATGCCGGTGCCTATCGATCGCACGCCGTTCGCATCGTCGGGGCGGACATAGCCACGGCCAATCATCTTTCCGTCCCCAAACGCATGGCGGAGCTGGCGGCGGATGTTGCTCACCTCGCGCAGGACATCGCGCACATTGCCGCAGTCCATGCGCGCTTCGAGCAGATCCATCCGTTCTCCGACGGCAACGGGCGCATTGGAAGGCTCCTCATGCATGCCATGTTGCTGCAGAACAATCTTCCCCCCGTCGTCATCAGACCGGAGAAGAAGCGCTTCTATTATGCCGCACTGAACACGGCCCAGAAGCGGGACGATACGACGCTGCTTCAGGACTTTTTGTGCGATGGCATTCTGGAAGGATGGGGTATTCTCGAGCGGGAAGAGAAGTGAGCGCTCATGCGTGACAGATTTCTTTTGGGAAGCTACCCTACGCGGGACCTCTCGCGGCACTCGTTTGAGGCCCGACAGGAAAGCGTATGGCGTCATTGATTCTTTCAGACGGCACCGTTCTGACCGGCCAGCCCTTCGGCGCCGCGGTCGACTCTGACGGCGAAGTCGTCTTCACCACGGGGATGGTCGGGTATCCGGAGAGCATGACGGATCCCAGCTACCGGGGGCAGATTTTGGTGATGACGTATCCGCTGGTCGGCAACTACGGCGTGCCGAGCGAGGAGAAAAATTCCTGGGGATTCTCAGCGCACCTGGAGAGCGAACGGATCCAGGTGGCGGGACTCATCGTCGCGCAGGTGAGTGACGACTACAGCCACCACGAAGCCGTCAGCAGTTTGCAGCACTGGATGGAGCACCACGGCATTCCGGGGATCACGGGGATTGATACGCGTTTGCTCACGAAGAAGCTGCGGGAGGAAGGGGTCATGCTGGGGCGTATCATCCAGGATGATGCGGGAATGCAAAATGCAAAATGCAAAATGCAAAATGACATCGAAGATCCGAACAAGCGGAACCTGGTGGCGGAAGTGAGTATCACGGAACCTGTGATGTATCGCCCGGATGGAACGTCTGTTTCCTGGAGCGAGCTGCAAGCCAACAGCCAACAGCCAATAGCCGGCAATCACTGCGTGATTGCCTATGACTGCGGCATGAAGCGCAACATTCTGCGCAGCTTCCTCTCGCGCGGCGTGACGGTGGTGCGGGTGCCGTGGGATTTCGACCTCGACTCGTATAAAGGGAAGATCGACGGCGTGTTCATCAGCAACGGGCCGGGCGATCCCACGATGTGCGCGGCGACCATCGCGCAGATCCGGAAAGCCATGGAACGGAATATTCCCACCTTCGGCATCTGCCTGGGCAACCAGCTCCTGGCGCTGGCGGCGGGCGGCGAGACGTACAAGCTGCCGTACGGGCACCGGGGGATGAATCAACCCTGCATTGAATGGATAATGGATAATGGACAATGGATAATGGGCGAGCGCTGTTTGATTACGTCACAGAATCACGGGTTCGCCGTCCGTGATCAGCTGCCCGACGGCTGGCGCGTGTG
Organism: uncultured Candidatus Peribacteria bacterium; assembly: GCA_964478005.1. Taxonomy (GTDB): domain Bacteria; phylum Patescibacteriota; class Gracilibacteria; order Peribacterales; family Peribacteraceae; genus JAKQEM01. Next base: position 3,658 of record CAYZGJ010000066.1, on the reverse strand, counting down.
GTTCACCAACGCCAATGACGGTTCCGTCGAGGGGATACGTCATGATTCGGGCACGTTCTTCTCCGTACAGTTCCATCCGGAGGCGACGCCGGGACCGGAAGATGCGAATTATCTTTTCGATGAATTTCTAGCAGTCCTTCGTCCTTAGTCCTACGTCCTTCGTCCCTCGTCCTCGACTCATGCCCGTTCCGTCCTTCACCATCACCTGCACGCGCAAGCTGCTCCTGGCGCGGGACGTCTACGAGTTCGCGTTCACGAGGCCGAAGGATTTTGATTTCAAAGCCGGGCAGTTCGTCCTGCTCGACGTGCCGTTGCTCGATAATCCGGAAGACATCCAGACGCGCGCGTACTCGCTGGCGTCCGCCCCGCACGAGCACGAACTGCTCTTCCTCATCAAGCTCATTCCCGGCGGGCGGGCCAGCCGGTGGTTCGAGGAAGCGGTGAATCCCGGCACGCAGGTGCGGATGCAGGGGCCCTTCGGCGCGTTCGTGCTGGATCCGCGCGGGCGCAAGCCGCTGCTGTTCATCGGTACGGGGAGCGGGGTGGCGCCGTACCGATCGCACATCCATCACCTGCTGCACAAGGGGAGCAGGCGCCCCATCGATCTCCTCTTCGGCGTGCAGACGGAGCAGGACCTCTTCTGGCGGTCGGCCTTCGAACAATTGGCGGCGGAGCACCCCACCTTCCGCCTGCATCTGACCCTGAGCGCACCCACGGAACTGTGGGAGGGCCATCGCGGCCGCGTGCAGACGCTGGTCCCCACGGTCGCGCCGGACATTGCGAAGCGCACCGTGTACGTCTGCGGCAGTCCGGAGATGACGAAGGAATTGAAGGAATTATGTTTGGAAGAATGGAAGGTGGAGAAGAAAGATCTGCATGTGGAGGGGTACATTTGAGATTCGTTATTTCGTTATTTCGTTATTTCGTTTGCTCGTTTCTCACATCTCCCGTCTTCCATCTCACATCTCTCCAAACAAATCTTCCTCCGCCTCAATGCCCGGGACCCAGCCGCAGAAGTCCGAGAAGGGGAGGCCCGAGGCGCGGATGATCACGGCGGGGATCGCCTGAGCGGCGTTGCCCATCAGGGTGTTGGCCGCAGTCGCCAGCTGGTCGGCGGTCGCCTCCACGGTGATCGTCATCTTCCTTCCATACAAATCTTCCGTCCCGATGGCATTCGTACAGGGGTCGATCCCGCAGCAGCAGAGCGCGATGGCCGTGACGCCCCGGCGGCGGGGGGCGCAGGTGGAGTCGCTTACAACGATTGCATACGAACCCTCCTCTCCCATTGTCTCCTCACCCCTCGCCCCTCTCCCTCCCGACCACGATTCCAACGGGAGAGGGGGATGTATTGTTTTGTGGTTGTTTTCTTGTGCACGTATGACTGCGCCCCCCTCTCCTGTTGGCGTCGGCAGGGAAGGAGAGGGGGGTTGGGGGGGTGAGGAGAACAGAAGAGCCGCTTTCAACTGCCGCATGGATCGCACAGGATCCTCCGGCCACCCGATGGCCGTGCCCGGCTCCGTGTTCGATTCATCCAGCCCCGCATTCGCGACGAGGATCGTTCCCCGCGTCATTCCCGATGGCCGGATTTCCGTGAGGATCGCACCCGGCACGGCATGCACGATGCGGCCGTCGCATCGTTGCAATTGATCGAGGACTGCCTGGCAGAAGGCGGGTGACCGCTTGCATTGATCGCTCAGTGTCCGCGCTTCCGGCGAGACGGTCAGGGAAGACAGATCGATCCGCGCACCTTCGACGGTCGCCACCGCCTTCGAGGAGACGACCAGGATGTCGCCGGGCCGCACGCGCTCGCGCAGCCGCAGCGCATCCACGAGGGAGTCGCCGGGACGGAGGATGGGGGAGGGGAGGGGAAGGAGGAGCATGGGACGCAGGAGTTGAGAGTGTAGAGTTGAGAGTGCAATGATGAATGACCAATGACCAAATCCCAATGACCAAACTTGTTGTATGATATTGGTTATTGGACATTGGTGCTTGGTCATGTTTCATGGAATTTCCAATGGCTCCTCCGACAACAAATGCACTTCACGCGTCACCTCATTGTTCTCCAGATCCACCGTCACCGTTTTGAGCCGCAGAGGAAAACCAGACGGATTGTGCACGATCATGCCGGCCGGGGGCAGGGGGCTCGTAAACGACAGCGTGGCGCCGGGGGGGAGGTGCCAGCGGCGGAAGCCGAACTCCGGCGCGTCCGCGGCGATGGCAGCGAGGGGCACTCCCCGGACTTCGCCGCGCCGCCATGCATCCGGCAGGCTGACCCGCACGGCCGCGGCTCCGTCATTGGCAACGTCGATGAGCTGCGGCGCGCGGCCGATCGTGCGGGTGAGGGTCAGCGCCGCATTGCCCGCGTGCTCGATGCCGATCTGCACGGGCGGTTCCGCGGCATCGTCCAGCCGCTGCCGTTCCACGAACCGGACGGACGCCCACAGCAGGACGGGCAGCAGGGTGAGGAGCGCGATGCGGGCGTGGAGGGATCCCATGGGCAGTGCCCCAGTGTAGGCGGGTTTGCGCGCATTTCCATGCGTCTTGTTTGGAACCCCCGGCCCGGGGTGGTAGAGTCAGCGCATGGAATTCGACCCGCATACGCTTCACATGATCATCCACAAAATCAAGCAGCAGATGCGCTGCCCGCAGTGCGGCGAGCGGATGCCCGTCGATTTCGCTTCCGTGCGCATGACCGGGGACGACTTCGTCCTGCTGCAGCTGAAGTGTCCCCTCTGCGACGCCTACATCGTCCTCCATGCGTCGCTGGGCGGGATGAAGGGCGTGCAGATCCCCAAGGAGGAGCGCGATCGCATCTTCAACGCATCGTCGTCGCTCTGCAAGAAGGATGAAGAAGTGGCGCTGCTGCGCCGGATGCTGGAGCGCGCGGAGGGGTCCTTTGAGCAGATGTTTGAGGAAGAGTCCGATGCCGGTTCCCGTTCCTGATCGGCCATGCCCCTCGTCCTCGTTCTCATCGGCGCGATGGTGATTGCATTCCTGAGCTGGGGAAGCATCCGGACGCTCGTGCGCGAGTCAGCCGATGATCTGCGCGCCACAGCCAGCGGCGGGATCGTCTCCATTCAGGAGCGCGCCGGCGAGCTGACGCAGCCCGTCATCGAGCAGGTCGACACCCTGGACCGCCGGGTGGATGCGGTCCAAAAGGGTGTCGAAAAACTGCGCGAAGGGGCGGATTTGCTGCGGCAGGGGGTGGCGGGGGAGTAGGGAGATATTGGCAAGAACCAACGATTGTGCTATCATGGGGACGAACATTCACTTCATACCAACATCCTTCCATGGACAAAGATTCGTTTCTCACGCTGGTTGAGGGCTTGCCCGGTCTGACGCAGCCAATGATCGACGCGCTCACGCAGCTGGCTCCCAAGCTCACCGATGAACAGCGGGAGAAAGCCGCGCAGGATTTGCAGAAGGCGGACGATGGTATCGTCACTGCCTTCGAACAGGTGAAGAAAGAGGCAGAGGAAGATGGGAAGGCATTGAGTGCCATGGAAAAAACGGTGATGGGTGCCATCGAAAACGAGGAGAAAAGCAACGAGCTCGCCACAGCGGAATCTCAGCTTCAAGACGCCTAATTCATCCTTTCATTTCTTCACTACCCATGCCCCGCGTTCAAGCGCCGCAGCGCGGGACGCGGTTCCTTCCG
>CAYZGJ010000065.1:0-6016 GCA_964478005.1 uncultured Candidatus Peribacteria bacterium | reverse complement strand
AGAGTGTTTAGTGACCCCCTAAAAACTCTTCAATCATCGGTTGTTTTTGATGCATCCGGAGTCCTCCGTGCAAGCGCAGATTCTTCTTGATGTGAGTGAACATTCCTTCCAGGGAATTCGTGGTGTTGGGGACCTGCAGCTCCAGGTAGCGAAGGTACGTGAAGAGATGCGGGAGGTTCCGTCGCACGCTGTAGTAGGCGCTCCGAATGCGTCGATGGGTGTAGTGCCATCTGCCGGTGAGATCATCGACCGTTTTCTCCTTGAGGAAGTCGCCCCACTTGTCGTGCCACAGCTCCAGCCACAGGGTGAACTGTGCTTCGTCGACATGAGGAAGATGGCGCATCAGTGCCTGCAAGTCCTGTCCGGCTTCGAGCTTGGGACGACGGGTCACGTAGCGTGTCACGATGGCACACTGATGGAAGTGGCACATCTGCACCGGCACGGAAAAGCCCTGCAGCAAGCCACGTCTGCCGTCACACACGATGGCTCTGACGTTCCATCCCCGCTCGGTGAGCTGCGCAATCCCTGCTTTGTAGGCGGCAATGGTTTCGTAGGGAACGAAGCGCCAGAGAAGATTGCGCTTCCGGTGCGGACATCGCCAGACCATGACACCGAAGAAGCGTCGGAAGTAGGTGGTGTCCATGACGATGATGACATCCGCTGGAGCAATCTCCTGCTGTGCAATCTCCACCGTGCAGAGCTGCCGCTGCACCCACTTCGTCGAGCGTCCGTACCGCTCGGCGATCTGTGCATGGGTCTGCTTGCCGTGAGTGAAGGCGTGCCAAATATCAGCGGTGTGTTTCTTCCTTGCTTCGCGACACTTCCTTCCACACGATCTGCATTTCCAAACCTGTCTACCGTTGTACGTACCGTACTTCTGCAGCGATGCCGCATTGCAACGAGAACATATTTTTCATGATGCATTGGGAAAGATTAGGGCGTATTTTGGCTTAGATGAGAACAAATGTCATCATTTCACCACCCAATTTTGGCCACTAGCCCGAGAATGACGACGTTCTGTACTCATTATCAATTATCAATTGTCCATTATCCATTCCCTGCGCCCCCCTTCAACTTCCCCCCACGATCGCTTGCATGAATGCGGCAAACAGCGGATGCGGCCGGTGCGGCCGGCTCTTGAACTCGGGATGGAACTGGCTGCCGAGCATGAACGGGTGATCCCGGACTTCCACGATTTCCATGAGTCCCGTCTCCGGATTCTCCCCGGAGAAAATCAGGCCCTTCTTCTCCAGCTTGTCCTTGAACGCGTTGTTGAATTCGTAGCGGTGGCGGTGGCGCTCGGCGATCTTCTCGACTCCGTACGCCTCCTGCGCTTTCGTGCCCGCGCGCAGCACGCAATCGTACGACCCCAGGCGCAGCGTGCCGCCCTTCTCTTTGCCCTTATGCTGCCCGGGCAGGAAGTGGACGACGTACTTGCTGCGATCCAGTTTCTCCTCTTCATCGAATTCCTCGCTGGTCAGCTGCGGGTCTTTGAGCGCATCCCGCGCGAACTCGATCGCCAGAATCTGCGCGCCCAGGCAGAGGCCCAGGTACGGCACGCGTTCCGTCCGGGCGTACCGCGCCGCCGCGATCTTCCCCTCGATGCCCCGGCCGCCGAACCCGCCGGGCACCACGATGCCGGACGCCGCCTTCAGCGTGCGCCACGTCTCCTCGTCGCCCGCTTCCAGCTTCTCGCTGTCGATCCACGTCAGTTCGGCTTTGGCTCCGTGGAAGACCGCCGCCGATTTGATCGACTCGATGACGCTCAAGTACGCGTCCTCCAGGTGCGTGTACTTGCCGACCAGCGCGATGGTGACCTGGCGGTCCGCCGTGGAGAGCCGCTCCCGCCCGCGCTCCCACTCGCCCATGTCCGGTTTCAGGTCGCCCAGGTTGAGCTTCCGCCCGATGATCGAAGCGACGTCATGCTGCTGATAGGCCAGCGGCACGTCGTAGATGGAATGGAGCGTCGGCGCGGGAATGACCGCCTCGCGGGGCACGTCGCAGAAGCGGCTGATCTTGTCGAGCAGGATCGACGGGATCTTGTAGTCCGCGCGGGCCAGGATCATGTCCGGCTGCAGTCCGATGCGCCGCAGTTCGCGCACGGAAAGCTGGGTGGGCTTGGTTTTCAACTCCTTGGACCCCTTCAGGTACGGCAGCAGGGTGAGGTGCACGTGAAAGAGCCTGCCGGGACCCAGATCGGCGCGCATCTGCCGCAGCGCTTCCAGAAACGGCTCTCCTTCGATGTCCCCCACCGTCCCGCCGATCTCCACCAGCATGATGTCCGCCTTCGACTGCTCCGCGGCGCGCAGAATGGACTGCTTGATGGCATCGGTGATATGCGGAATGACCTGGATGGTCCCGCCCAGGAATTCGCCCTTGCGCTCGCGTGAGAGCACATCGGTGTAGATCTTCCCCGTGGTCATGGTGCTCAGCTTGCTCATGGGCTCGTCGATGAACCGCTCGTAGTGGCCCAGATCCAAGTCCGTCTCGGCCCCGTCCTCCGTCACAAAGACTTCGCCGTGCTGGAAGGGACTCATGGTCCCGGGGTCCACGTTGAGGTAGGGATCCAGCTTCTGGACGAAGACCTTCAGTCCGCAGGCCTTCAGGATGGCCCCGATGGACGCCGCCGCGATCCCCTTGCCCAAGCTGGAGCACACCCCGCCCGTCACCACGATGAACCGCGCCGAAGAGGCCGCCGCGCCTCCCCGGGAAGAGGATGACGTATCGGAAGCGGTATACCTGGGAGGATTCATACAGGAGAAAACGGGCAGATCCGGGGGAAGCCCGAGGAGAATCTTACCCGGAAACGGACAAGAAGCAAGGATGCCTCACAACCATACACACGCTCTTAATCATTCAAGAAAATCAACAATACGCCTCAAGATGCATGTTGAGATAGTTGGGAAAAATCCCCTGTCAATCTACTGTGCAAAGCCAATCGCTGCTGGTATTCAGCCCATTGAATTCTTCCCTCTTGCCAAGCTTCATCTGCCTCGAGTAAATATTTTTCAGCTGCAACATCATTATCGAAACCTTCAGGATTCATACAGAGAACGGAAAGAAATAATGGCGCACACACTCTATTCATCTGCACATGCGATGCAACCAATGGCAATATTCCTTTCATAATCGTCTTCACCCCACCCGGTAATTTCCCCCCACATCCGTCACGGTGATGGTGTGCGGGTGGCTCTCGCGCATGCTGGCCGGCGTGATGCGGATGAAGCGGGATGTGCGGTGGAAATCGGGCACCGCCTGCGAACCCACGTAGTAGAACGCCGAGCGGAGGCTGCCTGCGCACTGGAAGAGGAAATCGCCGACGTCGCCCTTGTAGGCCACCAGACCTTCGACGCCTTCCGCAATCAGCTTGCGCGCCTCCGTCTTCATGCTCTGCCCGTAGCGCTCCGCCCCGCCCTTCTGCATGGCGCCCACCGATCCCATCCCGCGGTACTGCTTGAACTGCTTGTCCTCGAGGGAAACGACCTCCCCCGGCACCTCCGCGTGCCCCGCCAGCATCGATCCGAGCATCACCGCCGACGCGCCCGTTGCGAGCGCCTTGGCCATATCGCCCATCTGGCGGATGCCGCCGTCCGCGACGAAGGTGACGTCCGTTCCGGCGCATGCGCTCGCAACGTCCAGGAGCGCCGAAAGCTGCGGGACGCCCATCCCCGTGATGATCCGCGTCGTGCAGATGCTCCCCGGCCCCACGCCCGTGCGCAGCACGTCCGCCCCCGCGTCGATCAGGTACTTGGCACCGTCCGCCGTCGCCACGTTCCCCGCCATGATCACGACGCGGTCACCATATTCTTTGCGAATGAAGCGCACCGCATCGGCGATGTACGACGAATGGCCGTGGCCGGAATCCACCACGATCATATCGGCTCCCGCATCGACCAATGCCGCCACCCGCTCTTTCATATCCGCGCCCGCCCCGATGGCCGCCGCAACGAGAGATCGACCTTTGGCATCCAAACTCGCCGCCGCCGGATCAGCCACCGCCGCCGCCTTCACTTCCTCAATCATGGTGCGCTGCGTGTCGATCTGCAGATTGCGGTGGATGACGCCCAGTCCCCCGTGCGCCGCCATCGCGATCGCCATCCCCGCCTCCGTCACGGTGTCCATCGGAGAGGAGAGAATGGGCAGCTTCAGGACGATGCGCGGATGCAGCTGCGTCGTCAAATCCACCTGCTCGCGGGCGAAGGTGGATTCCCCGGGCAGCAGCAGCACGTCATCGAACGTGAGGCCGTCGGCGATGATTTTAGAGGAGAGAGACATAGGAGAAATGAAGTACGTCACGGTGAGCCTGCCGAACCGTGCATTCATGACGTCACCCATTCGGCAAGCTCAGGGTGACGTAGGGTAGGACAGGATGTGCGAGAAAAGGATCAGAGGTACAAATTCTTCCCCGTTTCCGTGGGGACGAAACTGGCTTCGAAGGCCCAGCGAATGGTCTGATCGATCTCCTCCTCATTCAGAATCTCATGCGTCCGCAGCAACTCGATTTCCTTGGTCAGGTTCGTCTTGAGCATCGACGGATTGTCGGTATTCATGCAGATCTTCACCCCGGCGTCGTAGAGCGCGCGGATCACTTCCCGCAGATGCTTGCCGTCCTTGATGAATCCGACGGAGAGATTCGACGTGGGACACATGCACATCGTCAGATCCTTCTTGCGCACCTTCTCCATCACCTTGGGATCGGTGTACGCGCGGAAGCCGTGATTGAGGCGGTCGAGGGGCAGCACGTCGAGCACGTGATCCATCTCCTCCACCGTGCCGTCCTCGCCCGTGTGGACCGTCGTCTTGATCCCCGCGTCGCGCGCTTCGGCATACAGATCCGCGTAATCGTCGTAACGGAACCCGTCCGCCAGCGGCCCCGCGATGTCGAGGCCCACCACCCCGCGACTGCGGTACTTGATGGCCTTGCGGACCACCACGGCGTTTTGCTCCTTGGAGAGACGGCGATCGAGCAGCACGATGAGTCCCGCCCGCACCTGCGGGAACTCCGCCAGCGCGCGCTCCATGCCGCGCAACGCCGCCAGGATGATCTGATCCAGGTCGCGCTCCCCGCCGCGGTTGCGGAACATGGGGTTGAAACTGGGCTCCAGCAGCGTGATGTTATTCACACGGTACGCGCCGGAGATCACCTCGTAGAGCGTGCGCTCCATCGCCACGGGCGACGACTGGATCAGCTCGGTCAGGTGGAAGAGCTTGTGGTAGTCGTCCCACGTCACCTTCTCTTTATTCAGCGTGACCAGATCGAAGAACTCCCAGTAGTCCTTGGACGGCAGCTTGATGCCCTGCTCATGCGCGATGCTCCACAAAATGTGCGGCTCCACGCTCTGTCCGAGGTGGAAGTGCAGCTCCGCGAGTTCTTTGACGGGTCTGGAGGAGGTAACCATGGGGTATTCTTACCCCAAGGGGACGGGCAGAGCAAGACGAATGAGGAGCAAGCAGGGAGACAGATTTGGCAAAACACACTATCCTGCTATGATCAGGCACTTATGGCCGAAGCATACCATCATTGTGGACTCGTGCTTGAACGCGCACGCGATGGCATATCCAACACGACGGACACTGCCAATGAGCTCGGTAAACATCAGGGAAACAGAGGACAGGATGCAGCTGGAATAGGCACACTTACCCCCTATGGTCTCTCTGTCCACAAAGAGATTGGGAATATTGAAGACGGTATTCTCGATGCAATCGTAGCAGCAACACATGCAGCTGCCACGCTCATCCACAACCGCTACAAGACCGATGCGACAGGGCACGATGACGAAGAAGCGCTGCGCAAAGCAGCACATCCGTACCGATACAACACGCCGTACGGCCCCATGCTCTTTGCGGAGAACGGACAATGCATCCATGAACCACTGCTCGAGTATCTACGGCAGCATCAATGCGACACCGACAACATCCTCAGCGACTCCGATCTGAAAGGACGGTGCATCGCACATCAGATCGGAGAGTCACGTGGCAACCTGATACAGGCCATTCGGGCACTATGGCCACGCTT
>CAYZGJ010000064.1:0-6027 GCA_964478005.1 uncultured Candidatus Peribacteria bacterium | reverse complement strand
GGCATCACCAGATGCAGCAAACGATCATTACCCGGCAGATGGAAGACGGCCGGGTGCATGCTGTCCTTGATCCGCGCCTCCACCGCTTCGCCTTCCGCGTGCGCCAGGAAGTCGAGGAGATAGCTGGAGCTGAGCGCGATCTTTCCGCTGGCAACCTCCTGCTCCAGGGGAAGGGTCGCTTCGTCCTTTCCCAGGGGGGTCTGCGGCGTGCTGATGTGCACCTGGTTTCCACCGAAGGAGAATGTGAGGCTGTTATTCACCTCTTTGGCGAAGTAGTGCATGCGGCGCACGGCCGTAACCAGATCTTTGAGGGGGAGGAGGGCGGTGAGGGCGTGCTCTGTGGGGATGATCTGGCGGTAGTCGGGGAAATTTCCCTCGATGAGCCGGGAGAGCAGGCGCGTTTCGCCGACCCTGATCTCCACCTGCTGCCTGCCCAGCACCATCGTCACGGGCTCCGCCTCGCTGCGCGCCCCCTCGGGTGCCGCCTCTTCGGTAGGGGAGCGCTTGGGCAGCTTCTTGCCGGCGAGCAGCACCTTGAGCTCGTCGAGCACCTTGACGGGAATGATGCAGGAGAGATCTGCGGGAACATCCGCCGTCACGGCATACTCCGACAGGCGGTAGCTGTCCGTGGCGACGAAGACGATCCTGCCGTTCTCCGCCCGCACGGACACGCCGGAGAGAATGGGCCGCAAGCTGCTCTTGGCGGAGGCGAACGTGACGTAGTGCAGCGCCTCCAGCAACGTGGCTCCATCCAGCACCACCCGCGTCTCGCCCTCCACCGCCGGGATAGCAGGATAGCTCGACGCCGCCTCGCCGGAGAGCAGGGTCTTGCCGTGCGCCGAGGAGCAGCGCACCTGCGTCCCGTCCTTCACTTCCAGCGTCACTTCGGGGTCGGATGTAAATTGCGCAAAGTTGAGGATGGCCTTGGCAGGGAGCGTGATCGACCCGGCCCGCTCCACCCGCGCCTCCACCTGCGTCACGATCGAGAGCTCCAGATCGGTCGCGCTCACGGTGCACCGATCGCCCTCGGCCTGCAGGAGGATGTTCCCCAGTACCGGCAGCGCCTGCTGGGAGCTGATCGCCCTGGCCGCAAGCTGCAGTGCGTGGAGGAGGGGGGATGTGGAACAGGTGAACTGCATGATGAGATGAAACAATAGGAAAAGAACTATACTGAATTCGTCATCATCATACCACTGGCGTTTCCTTCCACATTCGGGGTGTGCTCTGTGGAAAGAGTGGGGGAGGAAATGACTGAAGGGCGCAGAACAGCGGCAATACGCACTTCGATCACATCCTGCGTGTGCAGGGACTGTGGAAAACCCGTGGACAACGGGGTGGGGGGCGCGGCAGGAAGCCAAATTGCAATTTTCCGCATCATCAAGCCAAAAAAGATCAACCCTGTGCACAACTCCCGCCCGGCCGTGGAGAAGTGAATGCCGGAGTTATCCACAGCGAGTGTGGATAAGTTTTGTGAACGCGGAGGAATCCACAGACGGTCCACAGGGTGTGGAAATATCGTCAGACCCCCCTCCGATACCCCTCCCGCTCCTCCGGACGCGGGGCCCGGGCCGTGTTGGGATCAGTGAGGAGGACGCCGTTCTTCATCCTTGCAAAGACGCCTTCGGGCAGGTCGTGCTCCACCAGGCAGCCGCTGCTCACGAAGGTGCCGCTGCCGATCTTCACGCCGGGGTTGAACGCCGTCCGGATGCCGATGCGCACGTCGTTCCCGATGATCGCGCCGAGCTTCGTGGTGCCCGTGGGGATTTTCTCTCCCCCCACCACCGACGCGATCTCCGCCTCATCCAGCCGCAGGTTGCCCGTGACGGATCCCGCGCCGAAGGAGACATTCTCCCCGATGACCGAGTCGCCCAGGTACGTCGAATGCGTCCAGACGTGGTCGGCCAGGATGGAGCGCGTCACCTCCGTGCAGTAGCCGATCACGCAGTCATTGCCGATGGAACTGCCGCGCACCAGCGCGTTATTCCCGATGATCGTCCGGTCGCCGATGACGCATGGGCCGCGGATGCACGCGCCCGGCAGCACGCGTGCCTCCGCGCCGATGGTCACATTTCCTTCGATGACCGCCGAGGGATGGATCTGGGCGGTGGGGTGGATCTGCTGTTCTGTCGCGGAAGCGAGCATATGCGGCAGCAGCGCGAGCAGGTGCCAGGGGTACTTCACCGCCTGCCAGAAGCCGTCGGTGGGGACCGCGCGGTAGTCCTTCTGCGGAAAGAGCTTCGCGAGTGCCTGTTCGTAGCCGTCATCGCGCAGCGTGTCGCTGTCCTGCAGCGCCTGGAAGAGCGCGACGGGGTCGCTGTGGTAGTGGCAGACGATGTTGACGAGGTCGCCCGGCTCGTTGCCCGCCCCCGGCTTCTCCACGATGCCCGTGATCCGGTCGCCGTCCGTGGAGAGGTAGCCTCCCGGAAAATAGCGCGTGACGCGTTGCGCCAACATCGCACCGTCGGCCTTCTGTCCCGCCTCCACCGTGGCGCGATATGCCGATGCCTCGATGACGTCGTTGCTGCTGACCAGCAGGATGTCTTCGCCCGGGATCTGCGGCAGCGCCGAGAGGAGCGCGCCGCGCATGCCCAGTTCCAATTGCTCCTGTTCAATCGTCTGTAATTGGGGGAAAAGCTGCCGCACTTCCTCCAGATTATGTTTCCCGCCCACCACGATGATGTCTGCGCATCCGGCCTCTTTCAACCGTTCGATGATGTGGGACAAGAGCGGCTTCCCGCAGAGGGGGAAGAGCGCTTTCTCGCTGAGCGGCCAGAACCTGCGCGAGCGCCCGGCGACGAGGAGGAGGGTCTTCATTGTTAGGTAGTGTAGCGCATCAGGAAAAGAGGGGGCGGAGCGACACGGACATATTCCCTGCCTGCTGCATTTCCATCCACAATCGTCGCGCCTTGGTGCGTTGGAATGTTTTCAGATACACCACCAATCCATCTCCAAGGTCGAATTGCTCACTGCTGAAGAGTTCGGGTGGAAAGTCGCCGCTATGATCAGTGGTGAGAATGCGGTCGATCTTCGCATCGGCATCGTAGTGCACTGCGGCTGCTGCGATCCATAGATCTTCTGCGCATAGCGCTATAAAGCGGCGCAAATCCGACCGCATGACATACAAGTAGAGGAGAGCGAGATGTTCCCGCATGTTCTGTACTTGTTCCGTATCACGAAGAATGCGCATACGTTCCATGCCCGGCCAATCTTCAATAAGGACTCGGCGTCGCCGAAAGGTATCGAAGTTGCAATTACGCAAGAATTCGTAGTACACAGTATCGGTGACGAGCACGACGTTTTGCGTACAAAAATCCCGTAGGCATGCACGGTGTTCTTTCGTCTTGCCTCCGGTCGCCTGAATAAGGATATTCGTGTCCAAGACAATCTTTTGATTTTGCATCGCCAGCAATCGGGACACGTTTGCCGACGGGGGCGATGGCAGAGCCATGTTCAGGCGTTAAACAGTTTGCTGAAGTAGGTATGCCGCTCGCGCCGTTCCGCTGCCGTCATGCGCTGTTGTCCTGCTGTCTTGCCATCAAATGGAGTCTGCATTGTGCGCCGAGTCCGAGTTTGCGCGGACTTTGACGTAGGCTTTTTGCCTCGTGTGGGTGGCAATGGCATGGGGAATGGGGGGAGGATGACCATAGTATATGGTTCTCCGGATATGTTGCACGTCATTATTATCAATAAATACTCCTCCTTTTCTGTGCGCCATCCTCCAGTGCCACCTTCTGCTCCTCGATAATTTTCCGGAATCCTTCGCTCGTCGTCGCCCAGTCGACGACATCGACTCTGAAGGGAAGGTTGGATTCACTGAATGCATCTTTCAAATCGCCGAGCGTGCGGAGGTCGAGAGGGCTGTCGCCGATGATGGCAAGATCCAAGTCCGATGTGTTCTTTGCCGTTCCTTTGGCCCGTGGGCCAAATGCCCACACTACGCGGTCCGGCACGTGCGCGCGCAGGATATCGCGCACCAGTTGCAGGTGGTCGGGCCGGAGATCAAGGGTTGGTGTCTTCCAGGCGGGAGAGGAGCAGTTCTGCTTCCGGCGAAAATTGCTTCGATGAGGCAAAGACGATGGCGGCCACATTCTCGTCATAGGTGTGCGCCATCCGGTTGCGATCATCGCGGAAGCCGAACCAGAGCAGGGGGTCGGAGATCAGCCCATGTTCGAACGCACTGCGCAGCATGTCCCGGAACGGCAGAGTATCGACCTGTTCGGCGAATTGCACCTCCAGGACGCGCTTGATCATTTTGATACACCGTTCGAAGCAGTACCCGTATCGCTGGATGACGCCGTCACGCCCCCAATCGTCGTGCGGCCCCCGTTCCACCTTCGCAATCCCGTCACGGAGTTGCTGCAGGGCATTGGCCAGTGGTGTGAAATCCAGTGTCTCCATAGTTTCCACAACCTACTCCCTACTCCCTACTCCCTACTCCCTATTTCCCACAACCTCGATCGCCCCCTCCTCCGCCGTGCTCCGGATCGCGATGCCCAGCTGCCGCAACCGTTCCACGACCGCGGGGTGGGGATGGTTGTAGCGGTTATTCTTCCCGGCCGAAATGATCGCGGTATCCGGCGAGACGGCCAGGAGGAATCCGGTGGAGGAGCTTGTCTTGCTCCCGTGGTGGCCCGCTTTCAGGATGTCGGCATCCACGTCCGCGCCGGAGGCCAGGAGCGCCCGTTCGGCTTTCTCCCCCAGGTCGCCGGTGAAGAGGGTGCTGTCATTTCCATGCGTGATTTTGACGACGACGGAGAGATCGTTGCGATCTTTGAATGTTGCAAGAGCCTCGGGCGTCGGCCACAGGATATCGAGCGTCACGCCGTCGCCCAGGTCCAGGTCGGCGGCGGGATCGGCCAGCAGAATCGGGATGCGCTGTTCCGTGAGCATCGCGACGAATTCCCGGAAGCGCGGGACGTCGGCATCGACATCCGGGAAGACGGCCGCGCCGACGCGGTAGCGACGCAGCACGTCCGGGCACCCGCCGATGTGGTCGAGATCGGCATGCGAGAGAATGAGGAGATCGATGGAACGATCGAAGAAGGACATTCGCTTCCCCAGCCCCTGCAGCAGCGCCGTGTCCGGACCGCAGTCGATGAGAATCTGTCTGCCGGAAGGCGTTTGGAGAAAAGCGGCATCCCCCTGTCCCACATCCAGAAAGCTCGCATGCAATGTTCCATCGGGTGCCACCGCGTACTCGCGCCAGAGCAGGAGACAGGCGCCCAGGAGGAGCAGGGGGAGGAGGAAGAGGCGCAGGGGGCGGGATGATGCCATGGGAAGAGTGTACTCTATCGGTACACCTTTCCGCCGCCGCTGTGGCCGCCCAGATCCAAGAGATCCAGAATAATCGGTTCCGATTGATCTTCCCGCCAAATAATGCGAAGGTCATTTGTCAGGCGTGAACTCAGGGCGGGCTTTCCATCGTATGCAGCGATGACACGATGCGTTCCCAACGGTGGTGCATAGGGATCTTCTTTCAGGGAGCGTAACGTTTTTTCGATGACAGGGCGCAGCGCAGGATTCTTCTTCCTGTACTTCTTGGATTTGCGCAGAAAATGAGAGGATAAACGGAGGACAAACATGATTAGGGTCGGTCAATTTCTTCCATAATTTCTTCCACCGACATGGACCGTAAAGTTCCGTTTTTCTTGTCCTCTTCCAGCGACTTGATCCCCTCCGTCAGCGAGGCCTGTTCTTCCTCAGACAGTTCCATGACGGGGAGGGAGGCAATCCAGGTCTCCCGGCGCTGCCGCTCCGTCTGTTCGTACGCCAGGGAAAGGGCCAGCTTGATTAATTCGGCATCGTTGAGCAGAGAATAGCGGGTCCGCAGGGCGTCCAGCACCATGGCGAGCTCTTTGGTCTTATTGATGCGGATCTGGGGAGCGGGCATGAGCAGGGGTAGAAAGATGTACTTACTACCTATTATAGGGCAGAGAGAGGCAGAACACAATCCCTGCTCATTTCTTTTCCGCCACCCTCCTCTCCACCCGCTCCAGCATCTTCAGCAGCATGGTCCTCAGGTGCGGA
>CAYZGJ010000063.1:0-6103 GCA_964478005.1 uncultured Candidatus Peribacteria bacterium | reverse complement strand
ACCCGGCCGTCTTCCATCTGCCGGGTAATGATCGTTTGCTGCATCTGGTGATGCCCTTGCGAATGCAGGAGTGAAGAATTTTATCGTAAATCATATGTTTCAATCTGATTTCTCTAATATTGTTTATTATAGAATTTTTTATATAGATATGTTATAATAAATATTACAAGATTTAATTATATGACTGAAATAAAAAAACCAATCGAATCAGATGTAATACCCAATCTCGAAATGTCGGATGTCGACACCAATACAAAGGTGCCCATACTTCAGGCAGGGGTATCACATGATATTGCCGAAATTGTCATTCAGCCGACAACTTCAAAAGATCATCGGGAAGCAGGGCGTACTGATGAGTATGAGGAATATCTGGATTGGTTTTTGAAAACTGAGGAATATGAGTTTGCATGTCAGCTTCTAGGTAAAGCGGAACAATGGGGCATCTCCCCCCAACAAAAACTCAGAGATGCGGAGCGCCTCATACGTGACATGCTACTGAAGGGCTCAAAAGATGATAGGACATCCTATCCATCTTTGTATTACGGATCACAACTCGAAAATTACATTACTCGTGATACTTCCGGTCAGATTCACACTGATAGCAGGGCTCAATTCAAGTACGACCTAATTAACAGCCTGGGGTTTTCACGGGAGGAATTACAGGATATTGTATTTGCAGTGCAGCAGGAATTGTTTGCAGGATTTAGGGAATTGATAGAGGAGTTGAAAAACTCCTATTACAGAACATCCGTGACCAATGCATTGCATCCTCAAATGAGAAAGATATGCCGCTTGCAGCTCAAAATACCAATAGAAAATCCACAATATTTGGCCAGTTTGCAGGAGGCAGTTCGGGCGATTGCCCCCGATCTATTGAGATATGATAAGCAATATCTTTTGCAGGAGATCGCAAATGAATTCAATGTTCCATGGTATGGCGAACGCATGCAGTATGCCGATCGTGCATTGGAAGGGTTGTTTACGGAAATGAGTGATGAGGGGCGGTTTCCATTTGATGTTGCACTACATCTTCAGGAAACATATATGCCACCGGTTTCACCTCAGCGTCGGAAACAGGCGATGCGCGGGCTTTGGTATGGTATTACTCGCACAACTAAAGTGGAACGCTATGCGGCCTGTTTCGGGCTCACCATGGAGGAGTGTCGGAAGGTTGCAGCCGACGGGTCCGGCACTGCCATTCGGGACTATGTCACAAGAGCTTCAAAGAAACCCCATTATTCAGATGGACGCGAGGATGACCGCGGTGAGGCAGTTCTTGTGCACCATCTTATGGAAGATTATGGATTGTCCGCTGAGGACATTGGTCCATTGAGAGTGGCCACAGACGAATGGGAGGAGGCTTGTCTGAAAAAGCGGGTGAACAATGGCGCGGAACTTTCCACCACCATCGACCGCCAGCGTGAAGGATATTTGGATAAGTATCTTCCGGATCTTCTCCGCTCGGTATTGCTCCGAGCCATGCGTAACCCAGGCCGTTCCCATTTTGCCGCAGTGTGCGAAACGCTATCGAACGCACCACAGACAAGCAAAATATGGGAGACTTCATGCCTGGATCTTGTGCGCGAGCCGCATGAACAGCCCCTGCTGGATTTGAACCAGGAGAGCGAGCGGACGTTGTGGTTGAAGTTGTTTACAGGTGCCCAATTGGAGCCCGGAGGAATGGTAGAGCTTCGGGCGTTTCTTGAGAGTGCCGAGCTGCCTCCGGATGAGGTGATAGCTGCATGGAGAGCAGCCTCCAATGACAGCACCAGAAAGAACGTTTACGGGAAGCGGTACTGTGACTATATGGGTACGCCGCTGGTATTTGAAAGAAATGTGGGACACATTGCTCGCTTGCAACATGTGTGTCCCGGTGCAGCGGCAGAATTGCATCGGGAGTGGGGCATCAGCATGTTTTCACGATATCCAATTGAGGTGTTGCACAGTCAAGTTCAGGAGGAGCGAGCTATTCGTGTGGCGAGGCAAGGGAAAAGGGGTTTGGACCGCCAAAAACAGGAAAATGATTCATTGCCGCCTCCTGCAACCGGGCGAAAATTAAGAAAGAAGAATTTCATTGTTTTGTATCCCGAGCATGATTGGAATGGAGCATTTGAGAGGCCGGACTTTATTCAGGACTTGGACTGTCAGGCGAGGTTGAATGACTATAATTTCAGAATCGCAGAAAGCGGACGACGCAATAGTTGTCTGCGGAGACTCGCAAAATTCTATCGCCAGTTCGGATCGGTTGATCTGGCTGTCATCGGCGGCCATTCGGATGGTGCATCCATTGATGTCAGTGGTGACTCCGACCAGGCGATTCGTCTTACGGGTATGGATCCGGAAAATGACAAGCATCAAAAATTTCTCAAGCATTTACGCAGCTATTTTTCTCGGAACGGCAAATTGATATTCAAGGCTTGTTCCACGGGGAAGGAAGTTTTGGACAGTGGCAAGCCGGGGATCGCGCGCCATGCGGAGCAGTTGATAGAGATTGAAACAACCGGACCGGTTGAGCCGGCATATCTTCAGAGCATCCACCTTGAAAGACGGGAGGCTACCTGGGCTAAAGAAGGTGGCGGTGGGCTGGTTCTGTCGAATACCTTTACACCCCCCACTCGATGGGAGCGTTTCAAAGCGAAAATTGCGGCATTTATGAAAAAGAGTAAGTAATTCGCTTGCCGGATTTGGGTGCCGCCCCGCTCCTCTTGCCCCTTCAGCCGCCCTGTCGTACAATAGGCCAGTACATCCGTGATGGAACGCCGAGGGGGCCCCGGGGATTTTTCCTGTGGTACCCGGGCATTTTCTCTTCACACCACCGGTTTTCCAATGAAACCTTCCCTCCTCATCGGACGGGACACCCACCGGGAACTCAGCGACCTTCTCCATACCGAGAAGGCTTTGACGATCTCCGGCGCGGGGAATGAGACGGCCAAGGCGCTGCTCCTGAGCCACCTGCTGCACCTGCGGGGGATGCCGGCGCTGCTCCTCGCGGAGGACGACGCGCGGGTGGAGGCGCTCTCCCATTGGCTCGCGTTCTTCGAGCGCACTCCCTCCCCCATCCCCCTCGACCCCGACGGGGGGTTGACGACGGAGACGCTGCGGTCGTTCCTCCTCTTCATGGGCGGGGACCGGGACCGGGTGTTTCTGGCGCCACGCGCGCTGTGGGAGAGGGAGTTCCCGCTCTACCGGGAGCTCCTGGAGCGCAGTCAGCAATTGACGGTGGGGCAGGAGCTGCCCTTCACGGCGTTTGTAGAGCAGTTGATCGATGCGGGCTACGAGCATGCGCCCGACCGCATCATCGAACCGGGGCAGTACCGCCGACAGGGCGACACGCTGGAGATCTTCCCCATCCAGTCCCCGCACGCCTTCCGCGTGCAGTTTTCCTTCGACACGGTCGAGGCCATCGCGCCGATCGCAGAGGGGCAGCCGGGCGCCCCGCAGCAGAACCTGACCCTGCTCCCGCTCACCTACCATGAGACTGCGCCGCTCCTCCGCCAGTTCCCCGATGAGGCGCTCCTCATCCTGGATGATCAGGATGATCTGGACGCGCCGTCCTCCGGCGCCGTGCTGCGCTTCACGGTGTTCCCCGAGTCGATGGAGCACCACGTCCACCTGCGCTACCTCTCCGTGCTCAAGTTCTACACCCTCACGGACTTTCTCAATGACATCAAGGACAAGCTGCAGCAGCGGTGGCACTTGCTGATCGTCACCCGGAGAGCGGAGGAGCTGCAGAATATTTTCAAAGAAGAGCACGTGCGTTTCTCCCTCCGGGACCGCGAGGAGGGCGCCGTGACGCTGGTACCCGCCGCCGAGGAGGACCTGCTCCCCCACTCCATCCAGAATCCGGACCTGCACACGGCGCTGCTCACCGACCGCGAGATCTTCAGCCTGCGCAAGGCCGGCCGCCAGAAGAGCGTGCAGAAGCTGGCGCTCGACTTCCTCACTTCCCTCTCCCCCGGCGACTACGTCGTGCACATGGAGCACGGCATCGGGCGCTTCGAGGGGATGACGCAGAAGGAGATCGACGCGACGCTGCGCGAGTACCTGGAACTGACGTACGCGCAGGGGGACAAGCTCTTCGTGCCGGTGGACCAGGCGGACAAGATCAGCAAGTACGTCCACGAGGAGGGGGCGGAGCCGGTCCTCACGCGGCTGGGGGAGGCGGAGTGGAAGCGCGTCAGCGAGAAGATTAAGAAGGAAACCGCGGAGATCGCGAAGGAGCTGCTCACGCTCTACGCCAAACGGGCGAGCGCGAAGGGGTTTGCGTACGAATCGGATTCCGACGCGATGAAGAGGTTCGAGGAAGCCTTCCCCTATCAGGAGACGCCCGGGCAGATCAAAGCGATTGAAGAGATCAAAGCGGATATGGAGGATGACCATCCGATGGACCGCCTCGTCTGCGGGGACGTGGGATTCGGCAAGACGGAGGTGGCTATGCGCGCGGCGTTCAAGGCGGTGCAGGACGGCAAGCAGGTGGCGGTCGTGGCGCCCATCACCATCCTGGCCGACCAGCACTACCGCAACTTCCTGGAGCGCATGAAGGATTTCCGGGTGCGCATCGACATGCTGTCGCGCTTCCGGACGCCCGCCGAGCAGAGCCGGATTCTCGAAAAGTTGCGGAAGGGCGATTTGGACATCGTCATCGGGACGCATCGGCTGCTGCAGGAGGACGTCGCGTTCCACAATCTCGGCCTCGTGATCGTGGATGAAGAGCAGCGCTTCGGCGTGAAGCAGAAGGAGCGGTTCAAGGAGATGCGCGCCTCGGTCGACATCCTCACCCTCACCGCCACGCCCATCCCCCGCACGCTGAACCTGGGGCTCCACAAGCTGCGCGACATCTCCACGATCACCACGCCGCCGCCGGGACGCCTGCCGATCATCACGGAGGTGCGCAAGTACTCCGACCAGCTGGTGCGCCAGGCCATCCTGCACGAGATCCAGCGCGGAGGGCAGGTGTGCGTCCTCCACAACCGCGTGGAGACCATCGACGCCTTCGCGGCAAAATTGCAGAAGATGGTGCCGGAGGCGAGCTTCGTGGTGGCGCACGGGCAGCTGAAGCCCGACGATCTGGAAGAGCGGATTCTCTCATTCAAAGAGGGAAAGCATCTGGTCCTCGTGAGTTCGACGATCATCGAGAACGGCATCGACCTGCCGCGGGCCAACACGCTCATTGTCAACGAAGCCGAGCGGTTCGGCCTGGCGCAGCTCTACCAGCTGCGCGGGCGGGTGGGGCGGTCCTCCGTGCAGGCGTTCGCCTACCTGCTCTACCACTCGCAGCGGCTGCACGACGATGCCAAGAAGCGCCTGCGCGCGATCGTGGAAGCGTGCGAGCTGGGGTCGGGGTTCCAGGTGGCCATGCGCGACCTGGAGATCCGTGGCGCGGGCGAGATCCTGGGCGTGAGCCAGGCGGGCACCATGAACACCGTGGGCATCAGCCACTACCTGCGGATGCTCAAGAACGCCGTGGAGGAACTGAAAGCCGGCGGCAAGGCGGAGGTGAGCGAGGAGATCACGGTGGAGATCTTGCTGCCGGTGGAGGCGCTCATTCCCACGTTCTACATTCCGGATTCCGACGAGAAGATCTCCGTCTACCAGAAGCTGGCTGGCAGCGAGGACGAGGCCACGCTGGCCGAGTTCGAACAGGACCTGCGCGAGGAGTTCGGCGAGCTGCCGCGGCAGGTGCAGAACCTCTTCGCGGTCCTGCGGCTCAAGCTCGCCTGCCGCCGGGCCGGAGTCCACCGCGTGAAGGCGGAGGAGACGGCCAGGGGACGGGAAATCGTGTTGTCACTCAGCCCGCGCGTGGAAGCGACGGACATCCTGCGGCTCCTGCAGGTCAACGCGCGCTGGAAGATCAGCGGTTCCACCCTGCGCATCCCGGAGACGGATCTGCAGAAGGCGGGGGACAACGCCGACATCCTCCCGGAGCTCACGCGGGAGGTGGGGGCGCTGATCCGGCCGGTGAAGAAGGAGAAGGGGGCGAAGGACAAGGGACTAAGGACGGAGGACTAGGGACTAAGGATGAGAGGAATGGGTAATGGATAGGGCCTCTGGCTAGTGGCTAGTGGCTAGTGGCTAGTGGCTAGTGGCTAGTGGCTAGTGGCTA
>CAYZGJ010000062.1:0-6202 GCA_964478005.1 uncultured Candidatus Peribacteria bacterium | reverse complement strand
TTGCCTGTCTAGAAAAGGAGACAACACCATTTGCTGCCTTAACTAGATAGCCATTAAAGTTATTGCGTTTTCGTGCAGCGGCAAGGGTATCCGATACTCTTCGAATTCTTCATCGTGAAGTTGATGCAGAAGCGTAGTACAGGCGACAGAGTATATGGAGATACCCCTGATGATTTGACGGGAACGAAGCTGGAACAGGAGCTGATTATTGTTGGAGAAGATCCCACAAGTGCCAAAGAGCATGGGCGTGCCTACGATGATATGCTTGATGCAGAAAGGAAGGGATTGCTGATGACAGTTTGAAATGAGGTGATCTCTCTCATTTCATTTCAGAGTGCTGATCTCTCCACTCCTGCAATGCATTGATAATATCGCCCATCTCCCCTTCCATGATGGCGGGAAGGTTGTGGAAGTTGCGCTCCAGGCGGTGATCGGTGAGGCGGTCCTGGGGAAAGTTGTAGGTGCGGATCTTGTCACTACGGTCGCCGGAGAGAACCTGCGCGGAGCGAAGCGACGCTTCTTTCTGCGCGCGTTCTTCCTCCTGCCGTGCAAACAGCTTGGCCCGGAGCACCTCCATGGCGCGGGCACGGTTCTGCATCTGGCTGCGTTCGCTCTGGCAGGCAACCACGATGCCCGTCGGCACGTGCGTGATGCGGACAGCGGAATCCGTCTTGTTCACGTGCTGGCCGCCCGCTCCGCCCGCGCGGAAGGTGTCGATGCGCAAGTCGTCGGGCCGGATCTGCAGATCCTCCTGCTCCACTTCCGGCAGCACCGCGACGCTCGCCGCAGACGTGTGGACGCGGCCCTTGCTCTCCGTGGCGGGAATGCGCTGGACGCGGTGCACGCCGCCTTCGAAGCGCAGCAAGCCGTAGATCCCCTCGCCTTCGATCCGCACGCTCGCATCCTTGATGCCGCCCAGATCGGAATCCGTCTTGTCCAGCAGCTCCGTCTTCCATCCCTGCAGCTCGGCGAAACGCAGATACATCCGCAGCAGTTCCGCGGCAAAGAGCGCTGCTTCATCGCCGCCGGTGCCCGCCCGCACCTCCACGATCGCATTGCGCGCATCCAGCGGATCGCGGACGCGCAGGGCTTCGGTGATCTGGCGTTCCAATGCTTCCAGCTTTTCCTGCGCTTCCCGCCGCTGTGCCTCCGCCATGTCGGACAGCTCCGGATCATGAAGCGCGCTCTCGGCATCGCGCAGCGACTGCTCCGCCGTGCGGTAGGTGCGGATGAGCTCCACGATGGTCTGCAGCGAGGAGAGCTGCCGTCCGATGCTCTTGAGCGCCTCCGGATCGCAGAGCGTTTCGGGTTCCTGAAATTTCGCCTGCAGGGAGGCAAACCGCTCTTCGATGTCGGTCCAGGACGGCTGCATGAGCCCATCCTAGCTTACTTCACCGGCCGTGGCACCATCACCCGCTCCCCCGCGTACCCGCTGGCGCGCAGTGCGTCGAACCGGAAGCAGGTCCGTCCCGGCCCGTGATTCCAGAAGACTTCGTACGGGTTATCGCGCGTGGAAGCAAACGTGGCGCAGAGTTCGTAGGTGGTCTCGCCCGTCACCTCGTAGCCGTAGGGTTCGCCCGTCTGCGGATCCAGCAGATTGACGCGCTGGTACGTCGCCTGCTCTGCCACCGCATCCAATGTGGCCGGGAGCGGGCGCCGCAGCGATCCGTCCGCCGGCGGTTCCCACTGCCTTCCCTCGTACACGATCTCCAGGATCGTATTGTGGATGACCTGCAAATCGGATACGCGCCGCTCGTCAAACCGCTCCTGGCGGCTGGTGACGGGAGAACCGGCGAGGACGAATCCCCACACGAGCGCGATGGCGACGATGACAGCGGACATGCCGGCGAAGAGCTTGTGCATGGAAAGGTCAGTCATCGGAGCGGGCGGGAGCGTGCTTGAGCGACAGGAAGTAGTAGCTGAAAACGAGTCCGGCAATCACCAGCACCACGAAGACTTTCAGCAGGAAGCGCAGCGAGAGTTCCCCTTCCAGGAGATTGAAGAGCAGCGTGATGCCGTCGCCGATGAGCGCGAGCGCCGCGAGGAACAGCGTGAGGTAGGTCAGCCAGCGGCGCACGGGACTGTAGGCTTTCTCGGGCTCGGACCGGATCTCCCGCAGCAGCATGCGCGAGAGGAAGAGGAAGAGCGGATACGTCACGATGATCGCCGCCATCGACCAGCGGATGCCGGAGCTGTCGAAGGTCTGCGGATAGGGCGTGAGCGCGGGGTCGGGCAGCAGCCGGTTGATGTAGGCAAAGAAGAGCACGATGAGGCTGATCGCCGTCGTGTAGAGCGAGGCGAATGCGACGAGGTGCAGAAAAGCTTCGCGTGCGCCCCCGCGATCCGGCGGCATGGGAACGGACATCTCCAGGCTTTCGGCCGTCAGGGCTTCGGCGACGTCCTTCTCCTTCCATCCTGCAGAGAGCAGCAGCATCCGGATGGTGCCGTGGTCCATCCCCTTGTCGCGCGCATGGCCGACGAACGTTTGCAGGGATTGCTTCACAATGCGTCAGGGTACTCCTCTGAGGCACGATTGCGCAAGAATATTGGTATACGATTGAGATGGGAGATGTAAGATGAGAGATGTGAGTATCATTGTATGATGTATTCTGATTTTTAGCTCATGTCTCGCGTCTCCCAACTCACATCTTTTCCGCATTTCTCATTCTTATGAAAGTTCTGGTCGCCCTCTCCGGCGGAATCGACTCTTCGGTCGTGGCCTGCCTGCTCCGCGAGCAGGGGCACGAGCTGATCGGCGTCCGGTTTACCTTGTGGAGCGACCCGCTGGCACCGGCGATGGCGCAGCTGCTCCCCAGCAAGTGCTGCAACGCACAGACGGCCGCCCGCACCGCGCACATGGCGAAGGCGCTCGATATTCCCCTGCACATCGTGGATCTGGAAGATGCCTTCAAGCGCGACGTCGTCGACCCCTTCCTGGACGCGTACCGCCGCGGCGAGACCCCCAACCCCTGCATCGGCTGCAACCGCACGGTGAAGTTCGGCAAGCTCCTGGATCTGGCCGATGCGTGGGGGTGCGACGTGCTGGCCACCGGTCACTACGCGCGCACCGCCGTGGAGACGCTCCCGGACGGCACCGAGCGGACACTGCTCCTGGAAGCGGCCGACGGGCGCAAGGATCAGAGTTACTACCTGTACGGATTGACGCAGCAACAGCTGCAGCGCGTCGTCTTCCCGCTGGGACACCGGACGAAGGATGACGTATTCGCATTGGCGCGGCACTACGGCGTTCCGTTCGATGAACAGTACCGCGAGAGCCAGGACCTGTGCTTCTTCCCCGAGCGCGATCCGAAGCCATTTCTCCAGCGTCATATTCCCGATGCCCTGCAGCAGGGCACCATCGTGCGGACGGACGGCACCGTCGTGGGCACGCACAGGGGGCTCCCCTACTACACCATCGGACAACGGAAGGGGTTGGGCATCGGAGGACTGTCCATCCCCCTCGAGGTCGTGGCGAAACGCCCGGAGAGGAACGAGCTGGTCGTCGCCGATCGCGGAACGCACACCACGCAGTCGGTTTCCGTCACACAGTGCAACTGGATCGCGTGGATGCCCGCCGAGAACGATCCCCAGCCCTTCGAGTGCCGCACGCGTTCCCTCTCCATGCGCTATCCGGGCACGTTCATCCGCACGGGGACGGGCGGCACGTTCACCTTCGACACTCCCCTCCCCCTCCAGACGCCCGGCCAGTCGCTGGTGCTCTACCGCGGGGAGGAGGTGGTGGGAGGAGGAGTGATTACGTGTGACGAATGACAAATTCCAAATGACAAATGTCAATTTTCTGACGAATGGAATTCAATCTAGTACGATTTGGAAATTGGGAATTTGACATTCGTTTCTTCATCTTGTGCTATCCTCTCTAACCTTGGAGTGCATCATTCTTATTTTTCTGCTATACTATCCCGATACCGGACTCTCCCCGCCCCCACCGCGCCCTCGTGGATGATCAGGGAAATATTACGATTCCCGGACCGGGTCGTGCGCCTGCATTCGTGGCAGAACCCGCGCCGGCCGTCCTTCCTGCGGAGGGGACGAAGTACCTTCCAGAGGAAGAACCGGACACCGTGGTGCGCGAGCAAGCGGCACCTAGGGAGCCCGCACCCGATCCGTGGCTGTCGCCGGTGCCCGATACCCGGACGCACGCGGAGCAGGCGCAGTTGCGCAAGCGGATGGCCTCGGTCTGTGCGAACCTGGTGGACGAGGGCATCCGGCAGGTGCATGCGAGCGTGCTGGACACGCAGCAGATCCGGCAGGAGACCGCAGAGGCATCACGATCAATCCTGCGACGGTGTTGGCGATTCCTCGCGCAACCGGTGTGGATCCCGGGTCGACACCGCACGCCCAAGCAGTACAGCCGCGGCACGCTCTTCCTCATCGACACCGTCCGCTTCGGCGGGACGTTCGCCGGGCTCTTCCTCGTGCTGTTCACCGCGCTCAACTACCAGAGTTTCTGGGCCATCGCACAATCGTACGTGGCCCCCCTTGCGGAGGTCACCACGCCCGAATCATTGCCCGGGAACACTCCGGGCACGCGCACGCCCGCACTCCCGGCCGTACCGGCGACGGTCTCGCCGGACGGGTCCACATCCGTTCTCGATCTGCTTCCTCCGGTGGGCCCGCCGGATGATCGCATCCTCATTCCGAAGCTGGATCTCAACGTCCCCATCGTCATCCCGCCGCGCACGGCGCTCCTGGCCGAAGACTGGAAGCAGTTGGAGGAGGACATCCAGCGCTCCCTGCAGGACGGAGTGGTGCACTATCCGGGAACGGCCGTGCCGGGGCAGGCGGGAAACTTTTTCATCACGGGGCACAGCTCGTACTTCCCGTGGGCGCCCGGCAGCTTCAAATCCGTCTTCGCGCGGCTGGGAGAACTGCATGTCGGCGATGAGTACTGGGTGTACTACGGCGGCGATCGGTACCGGTACGTCATCCGTGAGAAGAAGGAAATCAAGCCGAGTGACGTCTCGGTCCTGGACCAGCCGCTGAGCGAGCGCATCGGCACCCTGATGACCTGCACGCCCGTGGGCACCACCTTGCGCAGGCTGATCCTTGTCGCGCAGGAGGTGGATCCCGTCAGCGGCGAGCCGCTCGCCGTGGGCGAACACCGCAAAGGGCCGGATGTGCCGAAAGTCCGGATGGACATGCTGCCGATCTGATCAAGCTGTCTTGCCACGAGGACCCTGCACCGGACCGGGTGCAGGGGACGAATGGTGCCGCCGCCCGGACTTGAACCGGGACGCCCTGGTGTGGGCAAGGGATTTTAAGTCCCTCGTGTCTACCAATTCCACCACGGCGGCTGGGATCCGCTCCACACTATACACGCTTCTTCGCTGTTACTTCCATTGCCTGTATCATGGCGTTCATGATCGTGCTTCCTCCGCTCGTCGGCTGCCTGTGGCGTGAATGGAAACAGGACGATCTCCCGCTCCGGTCTGCGTACATTGCGTACTCCGCCATCTTCACGCTGCCCGCGCTGGCCATCGTCATCATCACCGGTGCAGGGTGGCTGGTGGGCGAGCGGGCGGTGACGGAAGAATTGATGGAGCGCGTCACGGTCTATGCCGGAGCGGATATTGCGGATCTCCTCCTGCGCGCCGCGGAGAATCTGCGACTCCAGAGCGACAGCCCGCTGCTGCTCTTTACCGGCGCCTCGATCCTGCTGTTCTCGTCTTTGAACTTGTTGCGCGCTTTGCGACGCGCGCTGCGCGCCATCCTTGGAGTGCAGGTGGATGCGGCAGGATCCGGCGTGTGGAAGCTAGTCTCCGGCTATGCGCTCTCCTTCGTGCTGCTGCTCATCTTCATCGCGCTGCTCATCACGTCCGTCGTGCTGGGTGCGGCACTCACCTATGCGCGCCAGCAACTTTCCGAACTGATCGACCTGCCGCTTGCGGCCATCGGCTGGACGAATGCGGGAGTGACATTCTTCATCCTCACGCTGCTGGTAGCGTCACTCTACCGGCTCCTCCCCGGCAAGAGATTTGCACCGCGTTCCCTTCTGCTCTGCGCCGCCCTCACCGCTGCGCTGATGCAGGCGGTCTCGTGGGCTTTTTCCTCCATCCTGTCACAATTTCCCATCGGACAGGCGTATGGCGTGGCATCGGGCGTGCTAGTGCTCCTGATGCTGATCTACGTGCTGGCGCTGATTTTTCTGCTGGGAGCCGAACTGCTCGATTGCCTGGAACGG
>CAYZGJ010000061.1:0-6478 GCA_964478005.1 uncultured Candidatus Peribacteria bacterium | reverse complement strand
TCCACATTCCCCCCGATCCGCGAGCCGGCGCGGGGGGATTTTTTCCACAGGCGGTGCGGAGGTTTTCCACATTCCTCTCCCTTCCCCATCCTTCTCCTGAGCGGATTGCGGGGATAATCCCCGGAGTGAGGGCGAGTTTTCCACAGGGGGTGGACGGAAGTGTCGTTGTGCGGCGGGCGCGCGTGCGGGATACTGCTCTGCGATGCGACCTGCCCGCCTGCTCCCGCTGCTGAGCGTTCTGCCCGCTGCCCTCGTGCTGACGCTGGCGGCGCGGGCGGCGGAACCCGCGTTCTACGAGCCGCTGCAGTTTGTGGGGCCCACCCGCGACCGGCTCTTCCGCGTGCCGGTGGGGGAGACCATCGTCCTGACGGCGGGGACGGGGTCGGCGATGCAGCCGGTGCTCCACGGCGGGGACACCGAGCAGATCCGCTGCCTGCCCGCCGCCCCCACCGACCGCGGGTCCGTGCAGTGGTCCTGCCGGGCGCTGCGGACGGGCAGCGCGCGCAATGAAGTGTTCTTCACCGTGGGTGAGCGCAAGTCACGCATACTCGTCCTCGTGGTCGATCCGCCGGAGGATCGGCAGCTTTCCCTGCCGCCCAAGGCGCGGTATCCCGATCCGGTCCTGGGCGATATCGCGTCGTTCCGCAATCCCTTCCCCGATACGGTGATGTGGACCCTGGAGGGGCAGAGCGCCGCGGAACTGTGGCGGCGCGACGCGCTGGGCGGTTATCCGCCGGGGGGCGAGTTCCGGGGATTTCTGCCCGTCAACCGCGCGGAAGCGGCGAAAATTCTGCTGCAGGTGCGCACCATCGACATCCCGGATGCGTCGCCGCCATCGGTGTTCTCCGATGTACCCGCGAGCCAATGGTTTGCGCCGTACGTGGCGCGCGCTGCAGCGGAGGGGATCATCTTCGGCTACGGGGATGGCAGTTTCCGGCCGGAGCGGGGTGTCTCCACGGCGGAGTTCCTCGCCATGCTCGCACGCACCTTCGACCTGCCCCTCGCGCCCAATCCTGCGTTCGCCGACATCCCCGCGGACGCCTGGTACGCGTCGTACGCCGGCATCGCACAGCGGTATGAACTCTTCCCGGGGCGTGCCGACCGGCTGCTTCCCGATCAGCCGCTGACGCGCGCAGAGGTGGCGGTGGCGCTCTACCGGTACCTGGCGGGGCGGGAGTGAGGGGTGGACGACACATTTGCCGTTGGTATTGCGCAGCAGGAGGATTATGCTGTGCCTGCTTCTCTTCCTCTTTTCCCCTATGTACGCTTCCCCTTTCCGACGTTCGCCGGCGGGAGGATTGTGCGCGTTCCTGCTGACGTTCGCGTTTCTGCTGCTTCCCGGCATCGGCGCCGCGCAGGCGCTGCCCGATCCCATCCGCGACCTGCGGATCGAGAACGGGGAATTGCGCTGGACGGCGCCGGCCAACGTGGCGCGCTACGGCGTGCAGTTTTACACCGGC
Source organism: uncultured Candidatus Peribacteria bacterium (assembly GCA_964478005.1). Taxonomy (GTDB): domain Bacteria; phylum Patescibacteriota; class Gracilibacteria; order Peribacterales; family Peribacteraceae; genus JAKQEM01. The sequence continues at coordinate 5,018 of CAYZGJ010000061.1, read as the reverse complement.
GAGACGACCGACCGCTCGCAGCACTTCGGCGGATGCTCCCAGGCGGGGGCCGATTACACCGTGCGGTTCGATGGAGTGGAGAACTACTGCGGATGGACGCCGGGTTCCGTGACGCGCCAGGCGGGCGCCACTGAGCGCCTGCGGCCGCTGCAGGAACCGTTCCCGTGGGGCAATGCTTCCTTCTCCTACGTCGTCTACTCCTACGATAGTGCCGGCCGGCGCAGCGCCGTCAGCAACACAGCGGTGTACTCTTCCCGGGTTCCTCAGGAGTCGCTGCAGCTGTGGGGTCCTTCCGCGGAGCGTTTCTTCCGTTTGAAGGTGGGTGACCGTTTGCTCCTCACGGCAGGCGCAACGGAAGCTCTGCATCCCCAATTGCAGAATTGGAAGTCCGATCAGCTGGCTTGCCGCAGCGTGCCTGCCTCCTTCGGAGGGTCGCAGACCATCAATGCTAAATGGGAATGCACGGCGCTGCGTAGCCTCATCAGCCAGCAGGGCAACAGCGAAGTGTACTTCACCATCGGCGATCAGCGCTCGCAATCGATTGTGATTCAGGTGGATCCTGCGGATGTTCCCGTCTCCCTTCCCCGTATCACGGACCTGCGCATCGTGGACGGCGAACTGCGGTGGACCGCGCCTGCCAACGTCAGCCGGTACGCCATCCGTTTCTACACCGGCGAGACGACCAGCCGCACGCAATCGTTCGGCGGATGCCAGTCGGATATCCCGCAGATGCAGCATCCCAACGGACCGGGATACTGCGCGGGGACGGCACAGGTGATCAGCCGCAGCAAGGGAACAACGGAACGCGTGCGCATTGATCAATCACCCGTCAAATCATTTGTTGTCAGTTACTTTGACAGCAGCGGCAATCAGTCGGCCGTGAGCAACGTGGCGGTGTGGAAGGGGGCCGAGCAGAGGATGTTCTGCGGCTTTCGTCCCGCAGGCGGCGGTTGGCAGTGCGAGGAGATGACTTCTGCATCGTGCAAGACACAGCGCGGAACAGTCTTTGCATCGCACGAACGCTGCTGGAGTGCGGCACCCTCCAACGCCTCTTCATCCGTTGCGCCTCCTCCCGCCGGCTACGAGGACGAGGTGCTGACGAACATCGAAACCTACCGCAATCCCTTCCCTGACACTTCCTTGCATACGCTCGGCGGCAAGGCCGCTGCGGAACTCCATCGCCGCGGCATCCTCGGCGGCTTCCCCGACGGGCAGTTCAAGGGGGATCGTCCGGTGAATCGCGCGGAGGCCGCGAAGTTCCTCCTCCTGGCGCGCTACGGCACCGTGGCGACCGTGGGCAATAACGGCCGGTTCCGCGACGTGAAGGACGGCGAATGGTACGTGCCCTACGTGGTGACGGCTGCGCAGAAAGGGATCATCGAAGGCTACGGCGACGGCACCTTCCGCCCCGGACAGACGGTGAACACCGTCGAGTTCCTCGCCATGCTCGCGCGGACATTCGCGCTGACGCAACCGCCGCGCTCCACGTACACCGACGTCCCCGCGGACAGTTGGTACGTGCTGCTGGCCGGCATGGCGCAGCAGTACACGCTCTTCCCCTCCCGCACCACCCGCCTCTTCCCCGACCGCGCCCTCACGCGCGAGGACGTGGCCGTGGCGATCTACCAGTACCTGCAGAACCGATCACAGAATACTGCATCCGGCGATGAAAGAGGTTGGCATGCATACGAAGATAGTCGGTATGGTTTTTCGCTGCGCTATCCTGCCACATGGACTCTTTCTGTTCGAGCCAACGATGGCGGGAATTACGCTCTTTTGTTTGATTCGCATCAGGCCACAGCTTTTCTTCCAAAACTCATCGTGAAGGAGCGCTGGACGGCGGAACAGGAGCGGCAAAGTATGAATGGGGTGATGCTCTCCGATATGAACATCGGTTCGCTGAAGTTCAAGCGTATTACGGATGCATATGCCGGTGCTTCGCAGACCTATGTCCTCGAAAAGAGCGGTACTTCCTATATTCTTCAGAGTCACATTTCGAATGATGCCACTCAGATTGAAGGACTCTTGCGTTCCATTGAATTTCGGTAAATGAGTGAGAAGCACATGTTGCAACAACATACTATCCGATATTTGCCTCTCCCCTTGGCAAGCATATTGCTCTGCCTGCTTCTCCTTCCCCTCGTGCACTGGCAGGGTGCGGCGCTGAGCGCAGCAGTGCCCAAAGCCGCATTCTTCACATCGGTTGTGCTGCTGATCGGTGGGGCAACGTTGTGGCAGACGGCGCGTGCGCGTTCCCGGAATGTCCCGCCCCGGAGCGTCCTGATCGCTCTTGCCTGTTTCTTGGTTGCCGCACTGCTCTCCTCCCTCTTCTCCTCGTTTCCGATGGAGAGCCTGCGGGGTGGCTCCGTGCGGGGTGTGGGATTCCTGGATCTCATCGTCCTGACGCTCTTCGGGTGGTGCGCGTTTCTGTTCTGTTCGATGGATCGATTACGAACCATCAGTTGGATGATTGCGCTGGCGGGGAGCCTCGCAGTGCTGCCGGGACTGTGGGAGATCGTGCAGGGAACGGGAGACATCCGCGCGGCGATGGGCGTGACGATGGGGCACCCCAATTTCCTCGGACAATTGCTGGTGCTCACCGGTACGCTCACGGTGACGTTGTTCCTGCGGGAGCGTGGCGGGATGCGTCTCCTGCTGATTGCCCTGCTCGTGCTGCAGGCAACGGGCTTGCTGCTCTCCGGGAGCCGGGCGGCGCTGCTCGGCGCGCTCGTCGGCATCGGCATCGTCCTCGCCGTTCGGGCAGGCACGGACCAGCGCCTGCGGCTGTGGATGATGGGATTCGCAGCAGTCATCCTCCTTCTGGTCGGCGTTATCAACGCAGCGCCTTCCACCCCCGTCGTGCAGAGGGTCCCCTTGCTCCAACGCCTGGTTTTGGTGTCCGATGGTGCGCAGACGCAGTCACTCTCCGTCCGTCGCGCGCTCTGGACCATGGCGCTTGCAGGCATCGCGGACCGACCGCTGCTCGGTCATGGCATCGGCGCCGTGCCCGCCGTCCTGGAGCAACACTTCGATCCGGCTCTGCTGGATCTGGAGCGCTACGACGCCCTGCCGGACCGCGTGCACAACGACGTGCTGGAGCGGCTCCTCGCCGGAGGCATGCTCGGTCTGGCCGCTTGGATGGTTCTGGCATTTTTGGTTCTCCGATCAGGATGGACCGCCTTCCGAGAGTCTCGCAATCCGCTGCTCCCCGGCATCCTCGCAGCGCTCGCCGGGCACTTCGTCGCCCTCCTCTTCGGCTTCCCGACCATCGTCGATCTCGCCTTCGTCACGGTGCTTGCGGCCGTGCTTCTGCAGAGCGATGCTACGACCACCCAGCTGCGTCCCGCCGCAGGCATCACTGCCGGTATCGTCCTGCTGCTCGTGACCGCGTTCGCCCTCACCGATGACGTGCGCGCGCTTGCCGCCGACCGGTTCTTCCTCCGCTGGACGATCACCGCCGATAGATACGCTGCACTCCCCGCACTGGAACGAGCGCATGCGTTGGCGCCGCACGCGGGCTACGCACCGTACCTGGCCACCGAGCACGTCGCGCTGGGGCGCAACGGGAACGCAGCGGATCTTCTGCATGCCGCCCTGCACAACGGCCGTCCGGATGCCGCGCTCCTCGCGCTGCGCGGGTGGGTCCTCCTGCGCGGGGGAGACGACGATGCGGCCCGCGTGGATTTTGACCGCGCCGCGGCTCTTGCCCCCTTCACGCCGTTCGTCTGGCGCACGATGGGGACGGCATGGCTGGAGGCCGGGCGGGGGGCGGAGGCTGTTTCCGCCTTCGAACACCTGATCGCCTTCTCCCCGCGCTACTGGGAGTGGGACGGAACCGTGGCAGAGCGGACGCCGGAAGAACAGCGCCGCTATCATGTCTTCTTCCAGCAGAACCCCGACTTCCGCTCCCTCCTGCTGCAGATGGAGGAAGCGAGGAGGATGGCGGGGGAGGGTGGCGTGGAGGAGGATCAATGATCGTACAGGGGTGTGCTATACTCCCCCCATGCGCACCCTTTCCCTTGCTCTCGCTGCCTGCCTGTTGCCCCTCGTTGCCTGCACTGCTGCTCCCCGGGAGCCGGATGCGGCAGCGGTGGAGGAGCCCGTGGTGCAGATCCTGACCGGGGCGGTGAGGGATGCGGAGCCCGACGGGCGGATGGTGCTGACCCGCGCGGTGCGCGAGCAGCTCATGCGTGCGATGCGGGAGGCGCAGGACTGCAGCGCTGCGATGATCGGCGGAGAGCCGTCCTTCGCTCCTCCCACGGATACGGTGCCCTTCACCAGCGCGGCCATGGGCTTCTCCGCGCGCCTGCCGTACAACCCCGCTTGGGGAACGCCGGTGTACGCCGTGCCGGCTTTCGAGGAGATGTCGCTGGAGGACGGCGTGTGGCGCTGGGTGTCGTTCGGGCCCGCGGGAATCGGCGAGGGCTGCGGCATCGGGCAGACATGGGCCATCAGCCTGCGGGACAGCGCTTCTGCAGAGGCATTGGTGCAGCAGGCCGATGCGGAGCTGGCGTCGATCTTCCGAGAGCAGCCGATTCCCGAGAGCCATCGCGCCCGCATCGTGACCATCGGCGGCCATACGGTCGTGCGGTTTATCTCCGAGGGATTCTGTACCCGTCCCGTGCTCCAGGTGGTCGGACCGCGCCATGTCTACGAGATTGCTCCTTCCTGCGGCGAGGGATCGGAGGAGGAAATTGCGATGATGGAGCGCATTGTGGAGAGCATGACTTTCCCCTGAGACGCCGTCAGGGGGCAGATAGCCATTGAGCAGAGCAGTGTATCCGCGGTGGTGTTCTGGAGATTTCTTCCCTTCTTTCGACGTATTCGATGGTTTTTCCACCTTTGTCTGCCGCAACCCTTCGGCACGCTCAGGGCAGGCGCGGTGGAGTCAAAACGCAGCCGCCGTCCAATCACCCATGGTCCGCCTGCGTGGCATCGCTATGAGTCCAACGAGTCTCCCCGTTCGCATCGTGTGCGTTCTTGGCGGTGTCCTGCACCGGCCCCTTCACCCCCCGCCT
>CAYZGJ010000060.1:0-6583 GCA_964478005.1 uncultured Candidatus Peribacteria bacterium | reverse complement strand
CCGCGAGGCAGACGTCCTCCACGCGGCGGAGGTTCCAGATGCCGCGCCATTCGATACTCAGGAGCAGCATGCCCCCGATCGTTCCTGCCAGGAGCCCCATCAGCGCGACGAGCGCACTACGGAGAGAAACAGTGGCCAGCGCCAGCAACGGCACGATGACCGCCACCTGCGCGATCAGTCCCAGCATGACGCCGAGCCGCACATCGTGATTCGTGAGCATTGCCGTGAGCATCTGCCCTGTCAGGGGCGCTCGGCTCGACGGGCGCCTGCCGGTGCGGGTGTGGGTTTTGAGCAAGGAAATCCTATTATTTTAGCATAAACTATATTTTTTTCAAGCCCCCCCCCTTCCCGCTCGACAACTGCGGCGATTCCAGTATCTTTTCCGCATCCATGGCACTCCGGAGAGGCATCGCCCCCCTCCGCTTTGCATCCGTCGCTCCGCTCCGTCGCACATTCTGCGGGCGGCAGGCCGGCCAGCTTCCCCATTCGTCTCTATGGCACTCCACATAGGAATCGTCGGGTTACCGAACGTGGGGAAATCCACGCTCTTCAACGCGCTGACGCGGACGCGCGGGGCGCAGGCGGCCAATTACCCATTCTGCACCATCGAACCGAACGTGGGCATCGTGGAGGTACCCGATGACCGGCTGCAGACCCTCGCGGACATCGTGCATCCCGAGAAGATCATCCCCGCCGCCATCGAGTTCGTGGACATCGCGGGGCTGGTGAAGGGCGCCAGCGCGGGAGAGGGGTTGGGCAATGCCTTCCTCGGGCACATCCGGGAGGTGGACGCCATCTGCCACGTCGTGCGCGTGTTCACGGGAGGCGATGTCATCCACGTCGATGGGTCGGTCGATCCCAAGCGTGATCGGGAAACGATCGAGATGGAACTGATCCTGGCCGATCTCCAGTCGCTCGGGAAACGGATGGACAAGATCCGCAAAGCCGCGCAGACGGGAGACAAGGAGAAGAAATCGGAACTCGCCGTGGCGGAAAAACTGGCCGCCGCGCTGCATGCGGGGCAATTCGCCGGCACCGTCACCCTGCTCCACGAAGAAAAACCGATCGCGCAGCAGATGCAGTTGCTCACCCTGAAGCCGATTCTCTACGCGGCCAACGTGGCGGAGCAGGAACTCTCCACGTTGGATCCCGATGCGCTGAAAACAACCATGGGGCTCCCCCCCGATGCACAGCTCATTTTGATCTCCGCGAAGATCGAAGAAGATCTGCAGGACCTGCCGCCCGCCGAAGCGCAGGAATTCCTCGCGTCGTTGGGCGTGCAGTCTTCGGGATTGGACCGGCTGATCCGCGCGGCGTACGCGGCCCTCGGCTACCACACGTACTTCACCGCGGGGCCCAAGGAAGTCCGCGCCTGGACCATCCCGCAGGGAGCCACCGCCCCGCAGGCCGCGGGCGTCATCCACTCTGATTTCGAGAAGGGATTCATCCGCGCAGAGACCATCGCGTTCAAAGATTTTGTTCAGTATAACGGGGAAGCAGGAGCCAAAGCCGCGGGGAAGATGCGGAGCGAAGGGAAGACGTACATCGTGCAGGACGGGGATGTGCTGTTGTTTCGGTTTAACGTGTGACAAGGAAGCTAAGGACTATTCAAAAGAAGCTAAAGAAGCTAAGGAGTTGGTGAGAGAGTATTCTTCCTGTCATCGGTATCTTCTCCCCCTCGCAGTCATGGCTGATTCCAATTATCAGAAGTTGATCGTCTGGAAAGAGGCACATGCACTGTGTCTCGCCGTCTATGATCGGACAATGACATTTCCAAAAGAAGAATGGTACGGGCTCCGCGCGCAGATGCGGCGGTCCTCATCATCAGTGCCCACAAACATTGTCGAAGGAAATGGAAGGAGAACGAAGCCACAGAAACTGCACTTTGTGGAAATTGCGGAAACATCCATCGACGAACTGGACTATCAATTACTGCTTAGCAAAGACCTGCACTACATTACTGCGGAAGACCATAGCGACCTGATGGACTCCGTTCGAAAAGTGAAGTATCTCCTGTCAAAGTTTCGCTCCGGCATCATCATGCGCACCTCTTCGTAAACACTCCTTAGCTTCTTTTCTCTCTTTAGCTTCCTTGTCATTTCTTCCCCGCCAGGAACCGTTCACCTGCGAACACTGCGGCGCTGCCGTGGAGCCGCTCGAACAGGGCACCTGCAGGAGCCACTGTCCGCTGTGCCTCTTCTCCAAACACGTCGACATCCACCCCGGCGACCGGGCGTCCGTGTGCCGGGGATTGATGGAACCGGTGGGCATCGATCAGACGGGAAAGAAAGGTTTGGTTGTCATTCATCGCTGCACGCGTTGTAAAGTTGTCAAACGGAACAAGGCCGCACCGGATGATCAGATCATCGAATTCATGGAGCGCAATGCCAACGCGGGGGACGTGCGCGCCCGGTGATCGTAGCCGGTGGACGGGCGGACACGATGCCAGCCTGGTGCGCAGGAATTTTCTATTGAACAAGATTTTTCCACAGACGAAGAGCGGACCAAATTCTGTCAGTTGAAGTACTAATTTGTTCATCTTTTTTGCTGAGCGCAAGCACTCATCTGCCCGGCAGCCTTGCGAACAAATCCGGTGATCATCTACGCTGCGGTCCCTATGAAGTTCTTCCTCGTGATCTGTGCCTTCGGCGTGCTCTTCGTTGCGTTGTAAAGAATATTACGCGTGACCTCCTGACGACTGCAGCAATTCCTGCGTGTAGCGTTCGCTGAAGATCTGGTTCACCGGCACTTTCTCCCCGATCGTGCCCTCGGGCAATACCATCAAAGCATCCTCATGCGAATCGGGGTGCTCATCGACGGCGATATCGAATCGTCCCTGCTCGATGGCTGCCCGCGCCTCCGGCGAGAGGTGCGCCGCTTCCATGATACGCTCGACCCCCTGTTCGCGGATGTCGCGCTCCAGCGTGCCCTTCAATGATTCTTTGGAACGCGGCTCGCTCTCCAGCGCGAGGTGCGCTTCCGCCATACGCTCGCTCTGCCGCAACGCCTTCTCCAGATCCTCCGGCCCCTTCACCTTCTCGCGCAGCGCTTCGTACGCCTCGGGGCTGCGCAGATGTTTGCGAATGCTTGCGCGCTCGTGGGACGGAAGGATATCGAGGTAGGAAGACATACGAATGGATAATGGACAATGGATAATGGACAATGATGACGGAAGAGACGGAAGACACAAGACGTACGACATACGTATCTCCTCAGGAAAAACATTCGTTAAAGATGCTTTCGTCTCACATCTTACATCTTACATCTCACATCTTACATCTTACATCTTACATCTCACCGCTCCCCATCACCTTCCACAACTCCTCCAGCAACTCCGGAAATTCCGTCATACCATCACTGCCGCTGAAGTGGCCGCGATCGTGAAGAACGAGGGTGTCGGCATGGAGCTTCTTTGAGAACACTTCTACATTGGAAAGCGGAACCCAATCATCATTATCGGAAAAGATCGCCACAAATCTGTTTCCCTTTCCTCTGATGGCTTCCCAGTGAATCGGCTCTTCCAACCAAGGTGTCAGTGCGCGTTTTGCATCCATGGACCGGTAGAAATTCCCTCCCAACTTTTCAAACGCCGCCGCAAACACCGCCCCGCCGCACCGGACGTACGACGGCTGGCGTTGCAGGTAACGAAGGATCGCCTGCGGCCCCAGGGAATGCCCGACGAAGAAGGTGTTCTCATCGCACGTGCCGACTTGTTCGGAGAGGAACGCGATCCATTGCTGCATGGACGGCTCCGCGGGATCGGGCATCGGCGGCACCGTCACGTCGACGCCGCGCGCCACCAGCTGCCGCCGCAGCCACGGGAACCATCCCTCCTCCGGACTGCCCTGCCAGCCGTGGATGATGAAGACGCGCTTGCGCACGGAAGAAGTATAGAATGACCAAACCGCAATGACCAATTCCCTGTTGAAAAATTGGTCATTGGTGCTTGGTCATTGGTCATTCGGGATCAACTGCATCCAGAAGTAGCCCCGCCCCTCGACGGTGCTCGGGGTGGCGCTCGCAGGCAGGGTGCCTAACTACACCCACTGGTCGCGCCACAATCCAGACACACTTCACAGCTTCCGTTGCGCTTCATCTTGGTCGATCCGCAGCCGGAGCAGAGCGACCCCGTGAAGCCCTGCTGCCGGGCGATCTCCAGCGCGGAGGGCGCGGCTTCCGCCTGGGCGGATGCGGCTTCGTTCTCCGCGCGGGTCTTCTCCTCCACCGTGGCGCGCAGATCCCCGATCACCTCACTGCCCTCGTCCACCACGGGCAGGCGCATGGCGAAGGCATCCTTGCTCTTGCTGCCGTCGCGGTAGGCCTTCTCCACCAGGTCGTGGTTGTGGAACTGCATCGCGGTATCCTTGGGCAGGAACTTGAGCGCCAGCCAGCGGCCGAGGTAGTCCATGATGCTCTTGACCATGGGGATCTCCTTGTTGCCGGTGAGGCCCATGGGCTCGAAGCGCGCGCCGACCAGCTTTTCGCAGAGCACCTCCAGCGGCACGCCGTACTGCAGGTTCATGGAGAGACTCAGCGCCAGCGTGTCCATCACGCCGGAGAGGGTGGATCCCTCCTTGGCCATCTTGATGAAGATCTCGCCGGGCGACCCGTCGTCGTACATCCCCACGTGCAGGTACCCCTCGTGGCCGGCGATGCTGAACTTGTGGGCCAGGGCCGCCCGCTCCTGCGGCAGCTTGCGGCGACGGGGCACTTCCTTGATCACCACGCGTTCCTGCACCGCACTCTCCTTTTGATCCTTTTCCTCCTTTTCATCCTTTTCCTCCTTCGCATCGGACTTATTGCTCAGCGCCTGGCTCAGCTTGCTGCCGTCGCGGTAGAGTGCGTTGGCCTTCAGTCCCAGCTTCCAACTGAGGAAGTAGGCGCTCTTGATGTCCTCCACCGTCGCTTCGTGCGGCAGGTTGATCGTCTTGCTGATGGCGCCGCTGATGAACGGCTGCGCCGCAGCCATCATGCGGATGTGCCCCTCCGCCGCGATGAAGCGCGTGCCCAGCTTGCCGCACTTGCTGGCGCAATCGAAGACGGGCAGGTGTTCCGGCTTCAGGTGCGGCGCGCCCTCCACCGTCATGTGGCCGCACACCGCCACGTTCGCCTCCTCGATCTGCTGCGCGGTGAAGCCGAGGGCGCGCAGGACGTTGAGGGCGGGATCGGCGATCTGCGCGTCGCTCAAGCCGATTTTCTTGAGCGTCTCATCGCCCAGCGTCCAGCGGTTGAAGGTGAAGGCAAGCTCGAACACGGCGGGCAGCTGCTTCTCGATCTTCGCGATGTCCTCGTCGGCAAATCCCTTCTCGCGCAGCGTCTTGCGGTTGATGTGCGGCGCGCCCTCCAGGCTGAGGCTGCCCATCACGTACCGCATGATGTCCTTCACCTGGGAGCTGTCGTAGCCCAGTGCCTGCAGCGCGGGACGCACGGACTGGTTGGCGATCTTCATGTACCCGCCGCCGGCCAGCTTCTTGAACTTCACGAGGGCGAAATCCGGCTCGATGCCCGTCGTATCGCAGTCCATCAGCAAGCCGATGGTGCCCGTCGGGGCGATGACCGACACCTGCGCATTGCGGTAGCCGTGCTCCTCCCCCATGGCCAGCGCACGATCCCAGCATTCCTTGGCGCACTCCAACAGCTCTCCCGGCGTCTCCTCCTGGTCCAGACCCACGGGCGGCACGTGCAGCCCCTCGTACTCCTTGGCGGGCGCGGCATAGGCGGCCCGGCGGTGGTTGCGGATCACGCGGAGCATCGATGCCCGGTTGCGGGCGAATCCCTGGAAGGCTCCCAGTGCCCGGGCCATCTCGCCGCTGGTCGCGTAGGCCTCTCCCGTCAGCATGGCCGTCAGCGCTCCGCCGATGGCGCGGCCGCGCGGCGAATCGTAGGGAATGCCCATGCGCATCAGCATGGCGCCGAGGTTGGCGTAGCCCAGGCCCAGCGTGCGGTACGTGTAGCTGAGCTCCGCTATCTCGCGGCTGGGGAACTGCGCCATGAGCACGGAAATCTCCAGCACGATGGTCCACAGCCGCGCGGCGTGGAGGTACTGGCTGATTTCGAAGGTGCCGTGCTCCTCGTCGTAGAACTTCAGCAGGTTGAGCGACGCCAGGTTGCACGCGGTGTTGTCCAGGAACATGTACTCGCTGCAGGGATTACTGGCATTGATGCGTCCGTCAGCGGGGCAGGTGTGCCAGTCGTTGATGGTGGTGTCGTACTGCACGCCGGGATCGGCGCAAGCCCACGCCGCGTAGCCGATCTGGTCCCACAGGGCGCGCGCTTTCAGCGTCCTGCACGGCTGGGGTGCACGCCCCTCGGCTTGCGCCTTGCGCTGTTCGGTCCGCCAGATCAGGTGCCAGTCACCGTCCCGCTCGACGGATTCGAAGAAGGCGTGCGGGACGCGGACGGAGTTGTTGGAATTTTGGCCGGAGACCGTCTGGTAGGCCTCGCCGTTGAAGTCCGTGTCGTAGCCGGCCTGCGCGAGCGCCGCCACCTTCTTCTCCTCGTTCACCTTCCAATTCACGAATGCTTCGATATCCGGGTGGTCGAGGTCCAGGCAGACCATCTTGGCCGCCCGGCGCGTGGTCCC
>CAYZGJ010000059.1:0-6753 GCA_964478005.1 uncultured Candidatus Peribacteria bacterium | reverse complement strand
GTAGAACCAGCCGGATTCCCCCGGCAGAGCCGGGGGTTTAGTCATCGATTATTACGATTCTGCCAAGCTACGAACAGGAGATCACATTCGCATCATTGCAGATGTGCTCATTGATCTTCTGCAGGATTGTTCCGATCTCATTGACGGGTTCATCGTGACTCATGGGACGGATACGATGACAGAAACAGCAAATTATTTGCCGCTAATTTTAGGTCGAGGACTCAAAAAACCCATAATATTGACGGGATCACAGGAGCCTGCTCGCGTGAAGAACACGGATGCGACGCACAATATGGATAATTGTCTGAAAGTGCATCAGTTCTTCGCTGACGAAGGGATCGGTGCGGCCGAGGTCATGGTCTTGTGTGGCAATGAATTGGTGCGTGGTCCCTGGGCACAAAAGTATACCGACAAAGATTCGCATGCATTCCGCTCCTACAATGAACGCCCACTCCTACCCTTGGGAAACAGTCTTGTGAAACAATGGATTCACTCTCTTGCACCCTTCATCCTTCGGGCAAGACCGGATATCCCATTCCTGCCGTTCAATGGCGTAACAGGCATGGCCGATATACCCATCGAAAAACTTGCGGATATCTCCGAAGAGAGAGTCGCAAAGATTTTAGAAGTAAGCAGGCAATGTGTGTTCGGTTTGCTGGGCAGCTCCACCTGTCCGAACACCCATGCTGCACTACTCGCCCATGCATCTCACTATGGCAAATCGATCGCGCTGCAGATTCCATTTCATGATGCAGAACTCGTTCCCGGAACGTATGAAGCGGGGGCTGTGTTGGCCACTGCAGGCATTCCTCTCGTGAGGGGGACGCAATCTTTTATCAAAGCGAAATTGAGCTGGCTCTGGCACTATTTAGATCTGCAAACGAGAGAGATCGAAGGATTTGGCGCAGTACTGGATAAGCGGCAACAGGACCGGCTCTATACACTGCTCACTGTGAACATGGTCGGCGAGTGGGACTAGACAGCCCCCACCAACCCCACCTCTTCATCCACCATCCCCGCTTCACGAAAAGCTGCCCACGTCTTTTGGCCGCCTTCCACCAGGATGCTCGTGATGCCATGGAAGTTGCCATCGGGCGCGGTCAGAGCCTGCCAGAGAAGCGGCCAGTCGAATGTATCCTCTTGCAGCGGAACTTCACGCAGCATCACTCCCCTCTTCGCCAGCTCTGCAACCGTATCCTCCTGCTCCCGTGTGACTATAGGCGCGTGGATGATCATCGTGCGCTCCGGCTGGTCATCTGATACAACACGTGCCGTAAGGGGGATGCGGAGATGGGGATCGAGGATGATGCGGAGAGGAGCATAGGTCTGCTCATGCACATCCTGAGCAGCGGAGATAGCGCCCCTCTCCCGGCAGGCCGGCGGAGCGTGGAGGGAGAGGGGTTGGGGGTGAGGGCGAGGGCGAGGGCGAGCCAGCCTCGCATCCAGCACCGGATCATCCGCGAGCACGGTCCCGACGCCGACGAGGATCGCATCGTGCTGCGCACGCAAAAACGTGTGCGACCACCTGTTCTGCTCCTCCGAAGTGATCGCAAGCGGCGCGCCGTCTGCATGCGCGATGCGTCCAGAGCGCGTACGGGCGGATTTCAGCGTGATGAAGGGGCGATTCTTCGTGCGCAGGGAGACAAACCCGCGATTGAACCTTTCGCATTCCGGCCCCAGTACAGGGCCAAAAACGTGAACACCATTTTTGATCAATTTCTCAATCCCCTCCCCCCGCATCCGTTCATCGGGATCCTCCATGCCATACACTACATGCTGCACACCGCGCTCGAGAATGATGTCCGTGCACGGCGGCGTCTTGCCGTGATGGCAGCAGGGCTCGAGATTCACGTACAGGGTATCAGTCGGATGAATGGCATCGTCGAAGCGTTCCAGCATATCCCGCTCCGCATGGGACATGCCAAATCCCGCATGGAATCCTTCTGCAATAATTGCTCCATCACGCACCAGCACCGCCCCCACCATCGCGCCGTTGCCGACGGAGCCGCGACCGCGTTCAGCGAGTGCCAGACAGTGGTGCATCCAAAGGGAATGGATAATGGCTAATGGATAATGGATAATGACTCCGAATAAACATACCATCTACTCCCTACAACCTACTCCCTTTTATCGAGATACTTCTGCAGCGGTGACATTGGCTTCGCTGACGGCGCAGACTTCGTTTCCTGAGTGCCCTGCGTCTTCCGGCTGTTCATGATCCGATGATGGCGGTGCGCGTGCAGCACGGTGCGGTAGCCCCCCTCGCCGTTCTCCAGAAAGTGCGCGACACGCGTGACGGTGGTGGTGCTGGCGCCCGTCACCTCGGCGATCCGGCGGTAGCTCATCCCCTGGGCGACCAGCCGGGCGACTTCCAGCCGCTCACTGAGTGCCTGCAGCTCGCTGAGCGTGGCGATGTCCCGGAGGAAATTCTCGGTATCCGCATCCGTTTTCAGCGAACGCAATGCGCCGACTAGGCTCTTGAACCACGGCTCCTTGCGCCAGCTGTCTTCGGTGAAACGACGCTTCATAATAATGGATAATTGATAATGGATAATGGATAATGGAGAATGGAGAATGGAGAATGGAGAATGACCGTGAGGAATGGGAAATGCAAAATGTGAAATGACGGGTGCGTTCTATTAGGAGAAAGAACGGGGAAAATTACTGTAGGAAACCATCATAGGGCTGCGGGGCGGCTGTGTCCATGTGGTAGCGTCCTGTCACGGTTGCCGTGCTCTCCTTCACAGGGAAACGTCGGCAGTGCGTCTCTGATGTTGTATACTGTCCGCTGCATACGTTCCCTCTCCCGATCCATGCCCGACACCCGCGCCACCGTCGCCCTCTCCGCCCTCACGTCCCTGATCGTCTCCCTGCTCGTGCTGGTCACGGGGACCGCGCTGCTGGGAGGATCGTCCGCTCCGTCCGCTCCCGTGTCGGAGGGCATGCCGACGGAAGACCTGCCCCGGCTGGAAGAGCGGCAACAGGCAGAATCACCCGTCATTACCGTCGTCTCGGCGGCGGAACCCGCGGTGGTGAGCGTCATCATCCGCAAAGACCTGCCCGTCATCAGCCGGTCCTTTGATGAGATTCCCTTCGGCAATTCCCCGTTCCGCATCCGCATCCCGCGCCTGGAGCAGCAGGGCACCGTGCAGCAGGAAATCGGAGGCGGCACCGCCTTCTTCGTGTCGGACGACGGCCTCCTGATGACCAACCGCCACGTGGTGAGCGATGAAGACGCGCAATACTCGGTCCTGCTCAATGACGGACGGACGCTGGACGCGGAGGTGGTGGCGCGGGATAGCGTCACCGACATCGCCCTCCTGCGGGTGCAGGGAAACGCGTTCCCCGCGCTCTCGCTCTCCGGCTCCGACGAGCCGCAACTGGGACAGACGGTGGTGGCCATCGGCAATGCCCTGGCGGAATTCCGCAACACGGTGAGCGTGGGGGTGATCTCGGGCCTGCGGCGCACCATTACCGCGGGCAATCCCGCCCAGGGAACTGCGGAACGCCTCACGCACATCCTGCAGACGGATGCCGCCATCAACCAGGGCAACTCCGGCGGCCCCCTCCTGGACCTGCGGGGGAACGTCATCGGCATGAACACGGCCGTCGCCTCCGGCGCGCAGAACATCGGCTTCGCCATCCCCGTGAGCGACCTGCGGCGCGTGCTGGAGAGCTACCGGACACACGGGCGGATCGTTCGCCCCTACCTGGGAGTGCGGTACGTGGACATCGACGCACAGCTGGCGGAGGAGCTGGATCTTCCGGTCACCCAGGGCGTCCTCCTGGCGCAGGGGGATGGGTCCGGCCAGCCCGCCGTGATTCCCGGTTCCCCCGCCGACCGGGCGGGACTGCGGGAAGGCGACATCCTGCTGCGCGCCAACGGCCAGCGTCTCACCGCGCAATCCCCGCTGAGTGAAACCGTCCAACGCGCGGCCATCGGCGACACGCTGACCCTCACGATCCTGCGGGAGGGGGAGGAGCGGGAGGTGGCGGTGACGGTGGAGGAGTGGACGGAAGGAAGCTAGGCATGAAAAGTCAATGATTTAATCGAACGCCCTGAGCCACGACATAAATAGAATGATGGAGAAGAGTGTACTTGCGAAGAAAAGAGCGGTGCCCACCCCCCGTGCTTTTTTTGAGTGACTTGCAACCAGACCCACTACGCTGCCATAGAAGGAAACGTTTGATATAATAATGAAGAATATATATGCAGGTGAAATTTCTCCGTCACTGACAGTTCCACGAAGAAGCATGAGAATGCCTGATATCGGAAGATTGATGACGTGAAGCAGAGGCAATACGAACGTCAATACAGCAAGTATGGCCCCAATTCCCATACCGATAATCCATGGGGAAAATGGTCGGAATTTTATAAGCCCCCACACCAACATTCCTACGAACAATAGAACAGGGAGGTAGTAAGGAAAGAATCCTATAAACCACCCAAGGCTAAAGGGTGCTTGTCTCAAACACGTGTGCTTTGATCCTATACCCTCAATTCGCAAGCATGCCAGTGAATTGGAGGTGAGATTGGCATATTCTTGGAAACATTGATCTCTGCTCCAATGTCGCAGACTATCACAAACGGTGGCATCCTGCAGTGCAACCCCCACTCTGGCATAACATGCAGTAGCATTATTGCCGGAATTCATATCTTTACACAGGGCTACGTCCTGACTGGCTTCAGCAATGTCCATGCGGCAGTCGTCACTGTCACACTTTTCAAATTGATATGCCGTGAAATCCTCGCCCATTGTTTCCACAAATGCTCTCTTGCACTTCTCTTTTTCCTGCTTTCGTCCGATTAAGTCACAGTATGTTATGTCCTGATCCTGTTGTGCGATCTCTTGGTAGCATTCGATGGAATGCGGCGAGAGACTGCATATTTTCGCAAGGTGCCAATTAAGCGGCTGTTGTCGTGCAACTCCTAAAATACAGGCATGTACATCCTTATCATCTGAATATTCACTCTTGCAATCAAATGCCCGATCTACCTGTTCTGATTCTATGCCGGATACCATAAGAGAATTTTCACAGTCCCCTTTTTCCACCCCCGATAGTGCAACGCACGGTTCGTCAAAAATGGTTTGCCCCATGCCGATTGCAAAAATGCGAAAGCAGGACACTTTGTCTTCGACCTTATTGCAGAGCGAAGAATTTTCTTCAAGAATTGCGAATTCGGCCACACAGCGTGCATGCTGATACTCGCTGTCAGACGGACATTGCTTCACCGATTCCGGTAGTTCCATGACTTGATCCCCTGTGGCAATAGTGGCTGCCTGCGCCCCCCATAACCCGGCACTGAGCGACACAAGAATAATGGGAAATAGCGAGTGCATAGATCTCTTTGGATGAGAATGAATATAGAGAGAATATCATAGGTATGATCATGAAATTCCTTGCGCTCCGCCTGGTACATGTACAGTTTCATTTCTTCCGATATCCATCATTTTCCATTTCTCATTTTCCTTCCGTCTGCCTGCCTCTCCCTCTCCTCCTCCACACCACCCATCCGAACACCGCTACGACCGCAACGGCGATCAGCGTCTGCAGGATATCCTCGATGTGCTCGAAACCGTTCACCAGGCGGTACAACGTCTCGATGCCCGTGAAACCGACGTAGAGGTAGAACGCGTCGCGGACGATGGTGCCCAGGATGGTCGTGGGGAGATAGACGCGCATCGGCACCTTGATGACGCCCGCCCCGATGGAGACGACCGCACTGGACATGATCGGCAGCGCGCGCAGGGTGAAGAGCAGCACGTAGTCCTTCCACGACCCTTTCAGGCGATCCCCGAACGCCACGATCTCCTCGTGCGATACGCCGAACATCCACCCGAAGCGGCCGAAGATGAAGGATTCCGCCTTCGCGGCGACCGCGTAGACGATCAGGGCTCCGATGGTTTTTCCCGCCGTAGCGATCAGAGACAGGACGAGGAGGTATGCCATCGGACGTTCCTGCGCCGCGGCGATGGACCCCGTCAGCGTCATCACGATGGGCGACGGCACCGGCGCCAGCACTTCTTCCACGAACGAGGCGACGAATGCGAACGTCTCCAGCGGAACCATCCGCGCCCAGGAAAGGAGGGCGTCTGTGACGGACGAGATCATGTATGCAAAAGGAAAGATACAAAAATATCATGCAAGAATCGTCGCAAGCTGCTCTTCCCACTCCTGCTCCGGCACCACTTCGAAACGAACGGGGGCATCGTGAAACTTCAACCCCAATTCCTTCATGCTCATTTCCTGCGCCAGCACATTGCAGAGATCAAACACATCCTGCTTGTAAACGGTGTCTTCGTTTCCCATGAGATGCCCTCCTTTCGTTTCGATCACGAATACGCGATCAAATGCTTTATTGTCCTCCGTGGTTGTAAAGAGAAAATCCGGATAAATCTTGTGCTTGCGCCACCCTTGTACGAAATAATCTTTTCGCGCTTCGTTGCGATACCAAAAGAAAAGCTTGTCATGGCCGTCGAGATACCAGGCAACATTGCGTTCCGTTTCATTGAATCCCTCGGAGGGAATGGGATCGAAGAGACTTCTCTGCAGCGGCAGATTATCTGCTCTGGTAAGCCAATGAGCGCTTCGCTCCATTCGCTGTTTGGGCAAACGAAATCCCATATCGCCGATGACGAGGAATCGCAGCATATTCCTCCGTACCAAGTCTTCAAAGACGTTTCGCGCAAGGCGATCCCGTTCCTCCGCCAGAATGCGCCGTGCTTGTTCGACAATGTACACAAAGTTTCC
>CAYZGJ010000058.1:4234-6948 GCA_964478005.1 uncultured Candidatus Peribacteria bacterium | reverse complement strand
TATGATGCGTGGATCAAGCGCATCTCTTTGCTGAGGGAGGAGCAGTATCGTACGCAACAAGAAAAAGTGTACTTGGAAGATATTTTCGATTTCTGGACAGGAGACACACCGCCTCAGGTATTTCTTGCGGCGCAGGCAGATTACTTCGCCAACCTGCCTTACGGATTTGCTCACCAGGGGAAAGCACTACAAGAGGCAGTACAGATTCAGCGCGAAGCCCTATCCATTCCTGAATCCATGTCCCTTGAAGAGTGGCGTACTCTGAACGAATCGACTCGTCTCACCTTCATTGACAGTGTCATGAGGGATGTACGCATGTCAGAATGGCTCGAGTCCATCGATAAGCAAAATGTGGAAATGCGGAAAGTGCTCGCTGCCGAAACAAAGGAAATTGCAGAAATTGAAACGCGGGCGAGCGCCCTGAACCTGGAACAGGAAATCCTGCCGGCAACTTCGTTCATCTCCAGCCTGCGAGGGGTGCGCTTCTATTCCATCAAAGATTTCATGGAAGGAACAAAGAAATACTGGGCAGCACTGAAAAATGCATGGGAAAGGCGTGGGGAACGCTACAGCGCGGATGTTGCCAAGGCAATTGGAGGAGTGCTACGACCCTTTGATATCTGGCCGTTCTATGGGGAAGAAGTGGCCCAGGTTCTGGATCAACAAGTGGACGCCAAAAATGCGGAAGAGGCAAAAGGTTATCGAGGAAAGCTGGAAGCCGACAATGCTAACTGGAAAATGGTATTTGGCGAAAATGGCGAATTCTGGAAAGTCGCGGGAAAGAATGCAAACGCCTCTCGTGGAATCTTGGAATACGCAGCCGACCATGGATTCCTGTATGATATTGATGAAGGAATCACGGATAGGCGTCGACCGATCTACGGGATGTACCTGGATGATATTTGCACGGACTGGAGAAACTCTCCACAAAGAATTGCAAACTACTACAGCCTATTACGAAGCAAGAACTCAGCTGGGAGAGACAAAGAAGAGAAAGCGGGGTATGAGACCGATGTCGCAACGGATAACGTTCCCATGTTTATCACCAAGCTGGAAGAAGAAATGGACGACTTCAATCTGTGGAGGGCCGCAGGTATCTGTCGGAGAGCCTTGGAACGCGGATTGTGGTCAGAAATTTCCGCATGGGTAGCGGTAACAATCATGAACAAATTGCATGAGCATCCCGATCTTCGAAAACACACGCCTCAGATATTCTTTGATATCGTGGGAAAACTTTCGATGTATAACACTGCCTTCACCACAGGCTGGATGAAGGCTCATCGTGACAAGTTGCGCAAATGGGCGAAGACAGGAGACAGGCGTTACTTGGAGGAAACCGAAATTCGATACTTTAACATCATCGAAAGAGACATTATTGCCAAGGATACAAAGACTGATTATTCCACAGAAGAAGGGAGAAAGGAGCTAAATCATAAAGTAGCTCACGTACTCGCCGGGAGGGCGGTCAATCTTCCAGGGGGATATATTCATATTTACCAGAGTCGTTATAACAACTATCGAAGAGGGGCGGAGGATACGTTCCAGGATGTGGCAGATCCCCACAAGGAGGACTCGGATTTTGCCACGCAAAAGACAGAGAAACCCATGTTGCCACCCACTATTGTTGCAAAAATACTTAAGTATAATTCTACCAGAGAATTTACCGCTGAGAGTTGGGTGGCAGGCTATTTCAGCAGTTTGGTGGAACAAGCCCGGGAATTGAAGTCCATTCCCGAACTCAAAGAAGCTCATAGAAATTATTGCAATGAAGTTCGCACCAAGATGGATCTGCACTTCAAAGGGTACATCACCAAAGACGAAACAGCATGCGATAAACAGTTCGGACTATTATCCGGTTATACCCCTGCAATCGCTGCAATGGTCTCTGAAAATCTTATCAGTTGGGATTTGATGAAAAGAGCAAAAGATCCTTCTAAGCTCTTCCATCAACTGCGCGATCATTTCCCGGATTTTGCGAGAGAGAAGAACCTCCTTCCTTCCTTCACATCCCGTCCGAGTTCAGCCGGTTCCGTCAGCAACGAGCCCTCCTATCAAACCGCCGCCTGACCTCGCTCTCTCCGCTGCGTTGTTCTAGACTGCGCCCATGCAGGTTCGCATCCGGCGCATCGACCCCGGCCTTCCCCTTCCCCGCTACGAATCCCCCGGCGCGGTGGGCTTTGACCTGGTCACGCGGGAAACCACCACGATCGCACCGGGAGCCATCGCGCTGGTGCCGGGGAATGTCATCGTGCAGGTGCCCGAGGGCTACGCGCTGCTGATCGTCCCCCGGTCGTCGCTGCCGCGCAAGAAGGGCCTCGTCTGCCCGCACTCCGTGGGCGTCATCGACTGCGACTACCACGGCCAGGACGATGAAATTCTCGTGCAGGTCCACAACATCCGATCCGAACCCGTCACCGTGGAACGCGGCGAGCGCATCGCGCAGGGACTCTTCGTGCGCACCGACCGCGCGGAGTGGATGGAAGTCGACAGTCACGGGAAGGAATCTAGAGGTGGGTTTGGCTCAACAGGATAAACTGGAGGACATAAGACAGAAGATGGAAGACACACGTATCGCCCCAGAGAATTCCACCTCAGCAGACACGTATATCTTGCGTCTTACGTCTTACGTCCCCACAGCAAAAGTACAACACGGAACAAACCTTACTTGCTTAACGGCTTTCGCATGAACGCCGGCACCTCCAGCTCCTCCTCGC
>CAYZGJ010000058.1:0-4134 GCA_964478005.1 uncultured Candidatus Peribacteria bacterium | reverse complement strand
CCTTACTTGCTTAACGGCTTTCGCATGAACGCCGGCACCTCCAGCTCCTCCTCGCTCAGCTGCGACGCGGGCTTGTTGGAGAGTTCGGCGTTGCGGTCGCCCTTGGGCTCCTCGCGCAGCGAATGGCCGTCGCGAGGGCTGCGGGACGCGCTCTGGGGCAAGGGCGCCTTGGCGGACTGCTGCTGCTCCGCGGCCTTCGTGAGGTAGCGCTGCGCGGTGGACTGGAACGCGGGAGCCTGCCCGGCCTCGGCGAGGTCGAAGCCCGTGGCGACCACGGTGCACTTCACCTGGCCGGTGTAGTTCTCGTCGATGACGGACCCGAAGATGATGTTGGCGTCCGGCGAGGCCGTCTCCGTGATGATGCGCGCGGCTTCGTCCACCTCGAACATGGAGAGGTCGTTGCCGCCCGTGATGTTGAAGAGGATGCCGCGGGCGCCGTTGATGGAGAGCTCGAGGAGCGGGCTGTCGATGGCCGCCCGGGCCGCCTCGGCCGCGCGGCTGTCGCCGGTGCCGTAGCCGATGCCCATGAGCGCCGTCCCCGCATCCTGCATGATGGTCTTCACGTCGGCGAAGTCCACGTTGATGAGTCCGTGCTGCGTGATCATGCTCGTGATGCCTTCGATGGCGTGCTGCATGACCTCGTCGACGACTTCGAACGCCTCGGTGAGGGGCGTGGTCTTGTCGATCAGCGACAGGATCTTGTCGTTCGGGATGGTGATGAGCGTGTCCACCTTTCCCTTGAGCTGCTCGAGCGCTTCCTCCGCGTTCTTCTTGCGCTTGAGTCCCTCGAAGCTGAACGGCTTCGTCACGACCGCGACGGTGAGGATCCCCATGCTGCGGGCCATCTCGGCCATGGGGACGATGCTGCCGTTGCCGGTGCCGCCGCCCAGCCCCGCCGTGATGAAGAGCATGTCCGTACCCTCCAGCGCGGCTTTAATTTCCTCCGTGCTCTCCTCCGCCGCGCGCTTGCCGATTTCCGGGTTGGCGCCGGCGCCCAGTCCCCGGGTGGTACCGCGCCCGATGGTGATCTTCTTGGGCGTCGGGTTGTGGTAGAGCGCCTGGACGTCGGTGTTCACCGCGATGAAATCCACCCCCTGCACGCGGGCATTGACCATGCGGGCCACGGTATTGCCGCCGCCGCCGCCCGTGCCGAGCACGCGGATGACCGCACCCGGAATGGCGTCGGGCCGCACTTCACGCGGGGAGGTGCCGTCACCCGTGCCCCCGCCGGTGCCGCTGCCGGCACTGCCGGAGCCGCCGTAGGGAGGTCGGGCGCCGCCTTTCTGGGGACCGGAGCCGGAGAAGAGGGAGCGGAACGTGTCGGACATGGGAGGAGAGGAAAAGAAATGCGGGAGGAGGAGATCAGGGAAGGAGACTCTTGAACCAGGTGCCCACCTGCTGGATCGTGCGCTTCATCTGGAAGTTGCCCATCGGGGAGTACTGGCTCCCCTCCTTCAATCCCCAGACGAGCGTGCCCAGCGCCGTGGCGTAGGCGGGATCGTCCACTTTTTCAATCACGCCGCCGACCTCCACCGGGAAGCCCATCTGCACCGGCAGCCCCAGCACGTCGCGCGCCAGTTCCAGGACACCCGGCGCCTTGACCGCCGCGCCCGTGAGCACCGCGCCCGCGGGGAGCATGCCGCTGCGTCCCAGGCGCGCCAGCTCCGATTTCACCATCGAGAAGATTTCGTAGTACCGCGCCTGCATGATCTCGGCCATGTAGCGCTTGCTGACCGTCTGCGTGTCGATGCGGCTGATCTGGGACAGGTCGATAGTCTCGCGCTCGTTGATCTCCTGGGGGAGGACCGATCCGTACTCGATCTTGATGCGTTCAGCGGTATCCACCGAGGTGCGCAGTCCGATGGCGATATCGTTGGTGACGCTCTCGCCGGCGACCGGCAGGCCGATGGAGTGCAGGATGGTCCCCTCTTCGTACACCGCGATGCTGGTGCACCCCGCACCCACGTCGATGACGACGACTCCCAGTTCCTTCTGGCGCTTGGACAGGGTGGATTCCGCCGCCGCGATGGTCGACGGAACGATGGCGTCGATGTCGATGCCCGCCTGCGAAATGCACTTCTCCACGTTCTTCACATGCTGGACGTGGCCCGTAATGATGTGCGCCTCCACCTCCAGACGGATACCCGTCATGCCGATGGGATTCTTGATCCCCCGCTGCTCGTCGACGGCGTAGGCCTTCGGCTCGATGTGCAGGATGCGCCGGTTGGGCGGGATGCTCACGGCCTGGGCGGCCTCCAGGACGCGGGCCACGTCATCCACGGCGATCTCGGACCCCGAGACAGCGATGACTCCCCGGCTGTCGAACGACTCGATGTGCGAGCCGCTCATGCCCACGAAGACGTGATTGACGGGGACGCCCGCCATGCGTTCGGCGTCCTCCAGAGAGGAGATGATGTTATGGATCAACTCCTCCACATCGATCACCTGCCCCTTGCGGATCCCCATCGACGGGGAAATCCCCACGCCGATGACGTTGGGGACGCTGTGCTCGTGGGCGCCGTCCGTGACGGCGACGACGGTGCGGATTTTGGAACTACCGATATCCAGACTGGCCAGTACTCGTTCTTTGGGCATGGGAGGAAAAGGGGAGAGGAAACACGCACCGCGCAACCCGCACACGTGAAGAATGGTTCTCAGTGTACGGATGGCCGGGTAGGACGTGCAAGGGCGATCCGACTACCTTTCGTGTACAGAGTGGTGGGAGGCGAACACAAATTGTACACCGATGTTTGCGCTTGCATTCAAACGAACACCCGTCACAACAACCCGCAAATTCAGCAGGGAAAATAATGCGCACGAATTGTGATCATTCTCGCAGAAAGCATTTGCGCACTGCTCGAAACTGCGGTGCATCATGCAAAACGAACCATCCGGCAGGCACCCGCGCCGTCTTCGATGAGGAGGGCGGGGGCGCCGGGAGAATCAAAAGAGAGTCTGCTGAGCGGCGGAAGCGGCGGCTCCGGGGATCGCGAAGAGATCGGCGACGCGCAGGAACGTGCGTTCGGCGTAGGGCGTGCGGAGGAACTCCGCAAGGCGCCTGCTGAGGAGGGTGAATTCCATCGTGCGGAAAAAGCCGGAGAGGGCGTCGGCCGGCAGATCATGCAGACGCGTATCGGCGAGCGGAACGGCGAGGGGCACGTCGCAGATCAGTTGCGCCATGCGTTCGCAGAAGAACGCCTGCTCCCGGTCGGCCTCCAGCTTGGCCCGGACGGCGGGACGGACAGCGCCCAGATGGGCAAACAGGTTCTCCAATGTCTGATACTCCTGCAGCAGCTGCGCCGCGGTCTTGGGCCCGATCCCCCGCACGCCCGGCAGGTTATCCGACGGGTCGCCCGTGAGTCCTTTATACGCGGGCACCTGATCCGGCCGGATGCCGTACTTCGCCTCGATCTCCGCCGGTCCCAGATACTCCGCCTGGGCGTATCCGCTATGGGGAATGGCGATGCGGATGCGATCGGATGCCAGTTGAAATGCGTCGCGGTCTCCGGTCACGATCGTCACGCGCATGCCCCCGGCCTCCGCCTGTCGCGCGTAGGTGCACAGCAGATCGTCGGCCTCGAAGCCGGGATGGCTCTCCCGGGGCAGGCCGAATGCCTCCACCAGCTCCATGATGCGGGGAATCTGCACGTAGAAATCATCCGGCGTCTCGGCGCGCCCTTCCTTATACGTCTCATTCTCCTGATGACGGAACGTATCCTTCCCGGCATCGAAGCAGACCACCAGGTGCGTCGGCTCCTCGGCCTTCAGAATGGAGAGGAGCATGGACGCCATGCCGAATACGGCGTTGACCTGCTCGCCGCTCGTGGTGGACAGCGTCCGCGGAATCGCCCAGTACGCGCGGTACATCAGGTGGTGGCCGTCGATGACAACGAGATGATCGATGCGTGCATCCTACCTTGGAGATACGAGAAACGCACCTTCGTACTCCTGTCATTCGATGTAATTAAATAATAGTGATACATTGACATCACATTAAAGGAGCCAATAGTATGGTGTTATATGACAATGAATCTCCGAGAGGCAGCGGCTAACACAGGAGCATTCTGCACTGACGCTTTTAATAATCGATGACTAAACCCCCGGCTCTGCCGGGGGAATCCGGCTGGTTCTACC
>CAYZGJ010000057.1:0-7078 GCA_964478005.1 uncultured Candidatus Peribacteria bacterium | reverse complement strand
ACAGTACGATCCCATTACTGGCAGGGGTGATGTCACAGGCTCCATCCTCTTGGAGTATTTTTTCTATTCGTTGATACAAGTTTATTAGCAACTGTTTTCTCTCTTCGGTCGCCCCAGGGTTCGTTGCCAATCCGGGGATTTCTGCTCGGAGGGATAACTGTGGCTCAAGTTCTGTTCCGGTGCCGTAAACGTTTTCCTCTGCATAAAGTGCCACATTTTTTCCTTCTATCCCCAATACCCTTAGTGGTTGTCCTTTATTGTAGGTCATACATACATAATAACATAAAAAATATATAATGCAATATCATTTTTCACGAAGGAAGGGGTGGCAGTGCGTATTCTCGCTTCTCGGAAGGAGCTGGGTTGGCTCATTACTTGATTGGAAGATGTGATTGCATGACTGTGTGCAGCAGCTCGATGGTCACCTCGTCGAGATGATGGACATGATGGTCGGCGCCGGAGAGTGATTGGCCGGCATTCATGTCTGTGTGGAAGGCGATGCAGCGCATGCCGGCGGACAGAGCGGCGGTGATGCCGTGGTCGGAATCTTCGATGGCGATGCATGCATGGGGATCGACGCCCAGTTCTTTGGCTGCGAGGAGATACACGTCGGGATACGGCTTGGCGCGTCCCGGGACGTTATCCGCGGAGGCGATGACGGGGAAGTGCTGTCGCAATGCGAACCGATCGAGAGCGATATCGATCCAGGCCCGCTGGGATGATGAGGCGATGCTGAGTTTGATCCGCGCTGTTTCCAGACGTTCAATCAGTTCTCGCACTCCCGGCAGGAGCGCGCAATGTGTTCGGTACAACTCCGGCACCACGGTCTGGAGGGTATCGAGAAAGCCGGAAAAAGGTATCTGCACGCCGTATTTCTCATGGATGTGCGCGTGCATGCCCTCGGTGCTCAATCCCTTGATCTCCTGGACGTGCGCATCGGACCAGTCGGGTACCCACTGTCGGAAGAGCTGCTTGTTCACGGCGGGCCAGTGTCGTTCCGTATCCACGATGACGCCGTCGAAGTCGAAGAGGAAAGCTTGCATGGGGATGAGGAAATGAGAAATGCCAAATGAGAAATGCAAAATGGTCGACGCTCGTTGCATCGACCATTGCACGGTACAGCATGCCCCTTCGATTATCCATTACGCCGCATATCCTGCTTCCTCCGCTTCCGCAGCCGTCGCAAAGTGCACGCGGTTCTCCTCGGCGATCTTGTTGCCTGCGGCGGAGCCGGCCGGATAGTACTTCTTGCCGGATTTGCTGGCTACGAAGCCCTCTGCTGAATCTGCCTCCTTTTCTGACTTCTCCTCCTTCTTGGCAGATTTCTTCGCTTTGGGCGTCTCTTCATCGGACTCCTTCTGGTCCGCCGTAGCTCCCGAAGGAGCGGAGGTGGAAGCTTCTTTAGCTTCCTTCTCTTCTTCAGCTTCCTTCTTGATCCGCTCCAGCGTCTCGCGGTCGATGGGCTGCAGAGCCTTGATGGACAGGCCGATGCGGCGCTCGTCGATATCGATGTTGATGACCTGAGCGTCGACCTTCTGGCCGATGGTCAGCACGTCGGCCGGGTCGTTGACCTTGTGGTGGGCGATCTCGGAGAGGTGGACGAGGCCGTTGATGTCTTTCTCTAGCTTCAGGAAGGCGCCGTAATCCGCGAAGCGGACGACCGTGCCCGTGACCTTCTTGCCCAGCGGGTAGCGCTCGGCGACCTCTTCCCACGGGTCCTGGGTGAGCTGCTTGATGGAGAGGCTGAGCTTGTCGCCCTCCACGCCGATCACCTTTACCTTGGTGCGGTCGCCGACCTGGGCGAACTCGGCGGGGTTCTTCACGTGGCCCCAGGCGATCTCGGAGATGTGGACCAGGCCCTCCAGCCCGTCGAACGTGACGAAGAGGCCGAACTTCACGACACCCGACACCACGCCGTCCTTCACGGATCCGATGGCCAGCTGCTCGAGAGCTTTGGCACGCTCCTCGGCCATGGCGTCGCGCTCGGAGACCACGATCTTGCCGGCGTCCTCATCCATGGTGACGATCTTCACGGTGAACGTGTGGCCCACGAACTTCTGCAGGCGGCCGATGATCTCGACGGAGTCGGCATTGGACACGCGGGGGTAGTTGGCGGGAGCCAGCTGTGAGACGGGCAGGAAGGCGCGGATGCCGTCAATGTTGGCGATGAGGCCGCCCTTGTTGGCTTCCTGCGCGGTGAACTTCATGGTGCCGTCCTCCTCCGTGAGGCGGCGGAACTTGTCCCAGGCCTTCTGCTGGCTGGCCATGCGCAAGCTGAGAACCACCAGTCCTTCCTCGTTCTCCTCTTCCAGCACCAGTGCGGTGACGACGGCGCCGGGCTGCAGCTCGTGGAACGTATTGAACGAATCGCGCAGCTCCCTGCCGGAGATGATCCCGGTGGCGACGCCGCGGATGTCGACGAGCAGCTTGTTCTTGCCCTTGAAGACGACGGTGCCCTCCACCAGTTCTCCGGGGCGGGCCCGGAAGATCTGCGGAGAATCCTTCATGAGCTGATCCATCAGGATCGTCGTGGAGGCGGAGGCGGAGGTGGCGGATTCGGGGGACATAGAAAGAGGGGGTGCAAGTGGGAGGAAAAGAAGCCCCGAACGGGGTCCCGACAGCACTGCCCTTGCACGAGCGGCGGGTGCCTTGGGAGAAGGAGTGTGCCAGCGGGGGGAGGGATTGTCAAAAATGCGAAATGTGAAATGCAAAATGTGAAATGAACGTATCGAAATACATTCCGGCTCAGCACATCATTTTGCATTTTGCATGCGCGCAGCGTTGCATTTGGCACTTACAGTGTCGTTTCATCCAGCCCCAGCTGCGCTTCCTCGCGCGGGATCTTCTGCGTCTGAGCTGTTTTCGGGTTGTAGATGCCGTAGTAGAGCTCGATGAGCTCGCGCGTGGAGAGGCGCTTGAGGTGCAGGCCGATGTTGCTGAGGCCGGCGGACACGAGGTCCACGCGCTCCGTGAGCAGCTTGATATTGTGGCTGAGGTCCCGGCGGCGGACGGAAGCCCGGGCAGCCGTGTCATCGGGGTTCAGCCAGTCGAAGAATTGCTCCACCATCGTCTTTTTACGCAGGGCGTGGTCCATGGGCACCACCACGTAGAAGCGTTTCTGCATGATGTCCGCCACCTCGATCAGCCGCTGCATGAATGCGGCGTAGGCCAGCGTCTGCTTCTGGAGGAGCGCATTCTCCTGCTTCGCCCCCATCTCCCGGATGTTGGCCAGGTACTCGTCGATGTTCGTCTTGGTGGAGCGCACCACGATCTGCAGCGGGAAGGTCAGCGTGTTCATGAACGCGCCGTATCCGGCGATGATGGCCTGCTGCTCCGTCTCGCTCTTCAGGTTGAAGTTCAGCGCCTCTACGGACAGCACGGCGCGCAGGCCGCCGTTCTTCAGGATGACGGCGTCGTTGCGGATCTCCGCGATGGGCAGGAACCGCTGCGTGGCGGCGGCCGACCCTTTCTTGCGCGCGCGAACGGTGGAGGGCATGGATTTGCTCACGATGATGGGCGGGGAGAGAGATCGCGGAAGATGGAGACGGTGCCGTGCGCGGGGGGCCGGGGCTCCTCCGGAGGGGCGATGTCCAGAGCGGCGTCCGATCGCAGGGGGGAAGCGGTGATGCGCGCAGGGTCGACGGGGCGGGGCGGGGGCAGGGTCCGTTCCAACGGGTCGTCCTCTTCCGGTGCCGCCGCCGGGAGCGGACGGTCGGCCGGCGCGTAGGCACGGTCCAGCAGCGAGCTGAGTTCCTCCAGGCGCGGTGACGGATGCGCGGCGGGTGCGGGTGTTTCCTGCTGCTCCGCGGGCGCGCTCGTCCGGAAGTGCACGGTGATGCCCCGGCGGGGCGCCCACGCGCGGACGGCGGGCTTGTTCGCTTTCTCCAGCATCAGGAGGAGGATGTGCAGGAGGCTGAGGTCGTTGATCTTCACGAAAGCGAAGAGCAGCGAGACCGCCCCGGGTACCCAGATGAGTACCGTGACCGGCAGGGGGGGCGTGCCTCCCATCGCCTTGGAAAAACTGGTGAAGAGCGCGTAGCTGAATCCGCAGCCGATGGCGGAGATGATGACCTGCTTGAGGGTCAGCGGCCCGACGATGCGGTCCTCGATGTAGACGTTCTGCGGAATCTTGATCGGCTCGATGGGCATGGGGTTCAGGAAATCTGTTTAGTATAGCAGAAATATGGAGAAATGACCAAGCACCAATGACCCATACCTCCGAAGAGAATTAGTCATTGGGAATTGCAAATTGGTCATTCGTCAAGCTGTTCTCGCCTCTTCCTGCTCCCTGCCGCCCATTTGCTTCTCTTTTTCCCCATGCAGGAATTCCAGCTTGTCATCTTTCTGCCGGACGACCCGGATGGCGTCGCCGGGGCGGAAGATGCCCTTCAGGATGTGCTCGGCGATCTCATCCTCGATGCGGTGCTGGATGACGCGGCGGACGGGACGGGCGCCGTACTCGGGATCGAAGCCTTCGGTCGCCAGCAGATTGACAGCCTTCTGCTCCACGTCGAGACGATAGCCCTGCTCTCCGAGGCGCTCTTCCAATTCGCCCAGCTGCGTGCGGACGATCTTGCGGATGTGCTGCTGGTTCAAGGCGTTGAAGACGATGATGTGGTCGATGCGGTTGAGGAACTCGGGCCGGAAGTGATCCTTCAGCTCCTTGAGCACTTCCTCGCGCTTCTCCTCGTATTCGTTTTCCTCCCGTTGCGCTTCGTCATCCAGCTTGAAGCCGATCTTCGCCGCCTGCTTGGTGAGCTTCTCCGCGCCGATGTTGCTGGTGAGCACGATGATCGTGTTGCGGAAATCCACCGTCTTGCCCTGGCCGTCGGTGAGCGTGCCGTCCTCCATGATCTGCAGGAGGAGATTGAAGAACTCCGGGTGGGCCTTCTCCACCTCGTCGAAGAGGACGACGGAGTAGGGCTTGCGCCGGACGGATTCCGTCAGCTGGCCGCCTTCCTCGTAGCCCACGTATCCGGCGGTGGTGCCGATGAGCCGGGAGACGTTGTGGCGCTCCATGAACTCGGACATGTCGATCTTGATGAGGGCGTCCTCGCGGTTGAAGACTTCGCGGGCCAGCGTGCGGACCAGTTCGGTCTTGCCCACGCCGGTGGGGCCCAGGAAGAGGAACGAGCCGATGGGACGGCGGGTATTGCCGATGCCCACCCGCGAACGGCGGACGGCCCGGGCGATCTTGTGGACGGCGTCGTCCTGGCCGATGACGTGCTTGCGCAGCACCTGTTCCAGATTGGCCAGCCGGCGCGCCTCGGGCTTGAGCAGCTTGGTGACGGGCACGCCGGTCATGCGGGCGATGACGGCGGCGATGTCGTCCGGCGTGATGCCGACGGGGGAGCGGGTGTCGCCGTCGGATTCCTCGAGCAGTTTCTCCTGCTTCTCCTTCAGCTCCTGCTGCTCCTGCTTGAGCCGCAGGGCCAGGTGGTACTTCTGCTCCTTCACGGCGTCCTGTTGCTTGCGCGTGAGAGCCGCAAGCTTCTCCTCCACCTGCTTGAGCTCCGGCGACACGCGCGCGTGCTGCAGGCTCTTGCCGGCGGCGGCCTCGTCCAGCACGTCGATGGCCTTGTCCGGCAGGAACCGCTCCGTGAGGTACCGCTCGCTCATCTGCACCGCGGCCTCGATGGCGTCGTCGCCGATGCTGATGTGGTGGAAGTGCTCGAAGCTCTGCTTGATGCCCTTGAGGATGGTGATGGAATCCTCCACGGTGGAGGGCTCCACGGTGACCGACTGGAAGCGGCGCTCCAGCGCGCGGTCCTTCTCCACGGTACGGTACTCGCTGAGGGTGGTGGCGCCCACGACCTGGATGGCGCTGCGGCTGAGCGCCGGCTTCAAAATGTTCGCCGCGTCCAGGGATCCTTCCGCCGATCCCGCCCCCACGACCGTGTGGATCTCGTCGATGAACAGGATGATCTGCTTCTCGCTCTGCGTGGCCTCCTTGATGATGTCCTCGAACCGCTGCTCAAACTCGCCGCGGTACTTGGTGCCCGCAACCACCGAGCCCATGTTCAGCACCAGCACGCGCTTCTGCCGGAGCGCCTCGGGCACGTTGCCCTCCGCGATGCGCGCGGCCAGGCCTTCCACGATGGCGGTCTTGCCCACACCCGGCTCGCCGATGAGGACGGGGTTGTTCTTCGTCTTGCGATTGAGAATATGGATCATGCGCTCGATTTCCGTATCGCGTCCGATGATCGGGTCGATCTTGCCCTCCCGGGCACGCGCGACGAGATCCTCGGTGAAGTAGTCGAGGGCCGGCGTCTTGCTGGCGCCGTCCCCGCGGCGGCGCTTGAGGCCTTCGGGTTCTCCGCCGGCTGCCCCCTGCTGCAATCCCGCGATGGCGCCCTGCAGCCCATGAAAGAAGGCTTCCAGGGACTGCTCCACGTTGCGGTTCTGCTGCCGGAACTGGCTGATCTGTCCGAACATCTCCTCGATGTGTCCTTTCAGGTCCTGCGGATCGACCTGCATGCTCTCCAGGAGCATGGTGGCACCGTTCTTCTCGCCCGACACCAGCGCGTAGAGCAGGTGCTCCGTGCCCACATTGGCATGGCGGAACTTGTGCGCCGTCACCACCGACTGCTCGATGACCGTGTGGAGGAAGGTGGAGAGGCCGTGCTTCACGTGCTTGCCTTCCAGTCCCGCGTGCTTGGATGCCTTCAGGAGGATCCGCACATTCTCCAGCGTGACGCCCGCACCGGTGAAGATGGAGAACGCCAGGGACTTGGGAATGCTCAGGAGCCCCAGGAGCAGGTGCTCGGTGCCGATGTAGCTGCTCTGCATGGACTTGGCTTCCTGCTCGGCGATCTGCAGTGCGAGCTTGGCGTTGGGCGTAAAGCGGTCGAATGGATGCATGGAGGGGAGGGAAGGGGCGCCGTCGCGTTATCACTCTTGCGATGTGAGTGATAATCCCGCGACAGTTCTGTAGACTCTACCATGACCTGACGCTCCGGGGGAAGTTCCGACAACAGAAAAAGGTGGTTTTATTGGGGAAAGTAAAAATAAATTTACAATTAATAAGCACCAAGCACCAAGCACCAAGCACCAAGCACCAAGCACCAAGCACCAAGCA
>CAYZGJ010000056.1:0-7277 GCA_964478005.1 uncultured Candidatus Peribacteria bacterium | reverse complement strand
TCTTCAGGAGACAGGAACGGATCGTGCGCTTCCACAGAGCAGCCGCGCGCTGCCAAGGCGCCGATCACATCATGCACCTTGGAGTTGCGGGTGTCGGGGACGTCCTCTTTGAATGTCAGTCCCAGCACGAGGATGCGGGCGGCATCGGGTTGCACAGTCAACGCCGCCGTCACCCGATCCGCCACGAACGCCGCCATGCCATCATTGATGCTGCGCCCCGCGGTGATCAGGTGCGTGTCCATGCCCAATTGCTTCGCTTTCTCCACCAGGTAGAAGGGGTCCACGCCGATGCAGTGCCCGCCCACCAGCCCCGGCTGGAACCGGAGGAAGTTCCACTTCGTGCCCGCCGCCTCCAGCACGTCGGTCGTCCTGATTCCCAGATGATTGCAGAGCATCGCGATTTCATTCACGTAGGCGATATTGATGTCACGCTGCGCGTTCTCGATCGCCTTGGCCATCTCCGCCACGCGGATCGACGGGGCGCGGTGAATGCCCGCTTTCACAATCGATCCGTACAGATCCGCGAGCGTGTTCAGCGTCCCTTCATCCTGCCCCGCCACGATTTTCACGATGGTCTCCACGGTGTGTTCCTTGTCTCCCGGATTCACGCGTTCGGGGGAGTAGCCCAGCGTGAAGTCGGTGCCGCAGGTCAGCCCGGATTCCTCTTCCAAAATGGCGCCGCAGAGTTCTTCCGTGACGCCGGGGTAGACGGTGGATTCGTACACGACGATCGCACCTTTCTTCAGATGTTTTCCGACCGTTCGGCTGGCGGCTTCCACCATGGTGAGATCGGGCTTGTTCCGCGCGTCCACGGGCGTGGGGATGGCCAGAATGATGATCGATGCATCACCGATGAGGGCGGGGTCGGTGCTGAAGGTGATGGAGACTTCCTGCAATTGCTTGCGTGAGAGCTCGTTGGTGCGGTCCGTGCCGTTCGTCAATTCCTCGATGCGTCGCTCGTTGACGTCGAACCCGATGACGCGGTAGCCGTGCTTCGCGAAGGCATGCGCCAGCGGCAGGCCGACGTATCCGAGACCGACGATGCAGAGAGTGGGGCGTTCCATGCGCGGCAGTGTAGAGCAATTGCCCCCTTTCCTCTACCATGCATCCATGAATGACCCGCCCGTGCAGCCTCGTATCCCTCTCATGCGCTCCACCTTCTTCGCGGAAGAGGAGACGCGGGAGCAGCTCGCTGCGTTCCTGCGCACGGCCCCCCGCCTGAGCATGGGGGAGGAGTGCGCCCGCTTCGAGCGCGCGTTTGCGGCGTATCAGCAGAGGAAGTACGCGGTGCTGGTGGGCAATGGCAGCCTGGCGAATCTCGGTCTCATCCAGGCATTGCTCCATCTGGGCCGCCTGAAGAGGGGCGACAGAGTCGGCGTTTCCGCCGTGACGTGGGCCACCAACGTGATGCCGCTGCTGCAGCTGGGGCTCACGCCCGTTGCGCTCGATTGCAGCGTGGATCATTGCAATCTCACGTCCGGAACAGTGGAACAACATATCGATACGCTTCAGGCGCTTTTCCTCACCCATGCGCTGGGATTTTGCGGCGATATCGATCGCATCCGATCACTCTGCGACGCGCACGGCGTGTTGCTGATCGAGGACAACTGCGAATCGCTGGGCACGCGCATCGGAGGGACGCTGCTCGGGAATTTCGGTTTCGCTTCCACGTTCTCGTTCTTCGTGGGGCATCACCTGTCGACCATCGAAGGCGGGATGATCTGCACCGATGACGACGATCTGTGGCACCTGCTCCGCATGGTGCGCGCCCACGGGTGGGACCGGGATCTGCCGTCCGACAAGCAGCAATCCCTGCGATCCGCCCACGGCGTGGATGCCTTCCATGCGCGGTATACGTTCTACGTGTCCGCTTTCAATCTGCGCCCCACGGAAATCACGGGATTGCTCGGCTCGCTCCAATTGCCCCTGCTTGAGCGCACCATCGAGCGGCGGCAGGACAGCTTCCGGCGCTTCCGGACGGCCGTCGCATCCCGCCCGGATCTCTACCACCCGCTCGTGGTCGACCACATCGAGCGCATCTCCAATTTCGCCATGCCGGTGGTGGCGCGGTCCGTGGACATCCTGGCTGCCGCCCTGCGCCGGTTTGAGGAGGCGGGCGTCGAAACCCGGCCCGTCATTGCGGGAGACATCTCCGCCCATCCGTTCTGGCGGTCCGCTCTGCCGCCCGCCGTCTGCCCCGGTGCGCAGACGATCCATGCGCAGGGATTCTACTTTCCCAACAATGCGGATATGACCGATGCTGAGGTAGCATATCTCTGCACGCTCCTGACGGAGGATTCCTGAGGCATCCCATGCCGGCCAAACGCGCACTCATTACCGGCATCACCGGACAGGACGGCTCGTACCTGGCCGAGCTGCTGCTCTCCAGGGGGTACGCCGTCCACGGGCTCGTCCGCCGGGCATCGACGTTCAATCGCGGACGCATCGATCATCTTTTCTCCGATCCGCACACTGCGGAAGTTCCGTTGACGTTGCACTACGGCGATCTGGGGGACAGCAGCTCGCTCCTGCGCGTCATCGAGGAAACGCAACCCGATGAAATCTACAACCTGGCGGCGCAGAGTCACGTGGGCGTCAGCTTCGAGATGCCGGAGTACACGGGGGACATCACGGGGCTGGGCGTTGCCCGGCTGCTCGAGGCCCTGCGCATCAGCAAGCTCCCCGCGCGGTTCTACCAAGCCAGCAGCAGCGAACTCTTCGGCAAAGTGCGCGAGGTGCCGCAGACGGAAACCACGCCGTTTCATCCCCGCAGTCCCTACGGCTGCGCCAAGGCGTACGCGTATTACATGACGCAGAATTACCGAGAAAGCTACGGGATGTTCGCGGTCAACGGCATCCTCTTCAACCACGAATCCCCCCGCCGGGGCGAGAACTTCGTCACGCGCAAGATCACGCTGAGCCTCGCGCGGATCCTGGCCGGACAACTCGATTGCCTGTACCTGGGCAACCTGGAGGCCAGGCGCGACTGGGGCTACGCGCCGGAGTACGTGGAAGGCATGTGGCGGATGCTCCAGCAGGAGACGCCGGACGACTACGTGCTGGCCACGGGGAAGGAGGCGAGTATCCGGGAATTTCTGGAGCTCTGCCTGGAGATCGCCGGCATTCCGTTCGAACGCACGGGCGAAGGATTGGGGGAAACCTACATCGATACCCGCTCGGGCAAGACCATCGTCGCCATCGATCCGGCCTACGTGCGTCCCGCGGAAGTCGATCGTCTCCTGGGGGACGCGTCCAAGGCGAAGCGGGTGCTGGGGTGGGAGCCGCAGACGGATCTGCGGGGACTGGCGCGGATCATGATGGAGGCGGACTGCGGCGCAGCCGGAGTGCAACTGCGTGCATAATGCAAAATGCAAAATGAGAAATGCAAAATGTGCGTTCCGGATGCACTTTGCTGCTATAGTGACCTCCTATGCCTCACGATTGGAACGGCAAGCGCGTCCTCGTCACCGGCGGCACCGGCTTCATCGGGAGTTTCCTGGTGGAAGCGCTCCTGGAGCGCGGGGCGACCGTGCGCGTGCCTCTGCGGGCGCAGAACTATCGATCTCTCTCGGAACGACGCAGCGAAATCGAGTGGATGGAGGGCGATCTGCGTGACAGCGACTACTGCGCCGCGCTGACCGACCGCGTGGATGAGATCTTTCACCTGGCGAGCTGCCGCCGCAACGTGGAGTACCATCAGAAGAAATCGAGTGATGTGGTGAATGAGAACGTGCGCATGTCCCTGGCCCTCATCGAAGGCATGCGGGAGCACGGCAGCATCCCGGTGCGATTCTTCAGCACGGCCAACGTGCCGCCCAGCTTCGACACCATCGCGCTCGCGCAATCGGACACGCTGGACGGGTACGTGCTGGGCAAGGCCCTGTGCGAGACGCTGTGGTTCGCCGCGGCGCACCAGCGCACATTCCCCCTCCTCATCCTCCGGCCCGTGGGCGTCTACGGTCCGCGCGACACGTTCAACGAGGAAGCTAACGTCATTCCGTCTCTGATGCGCAAGACGCGCGATGCTGATCGTCAGCTGGATGTGTGGGGGACGGGTGAACAGGAGCGCGCCTTCCTGTACGTGGAGGATCTGATCCGGGCGGCGCTGAAGCTCATCGATGCCGGCGCGGATCACATCCAGTACGTGACGAGCGGCGAGGTGGTGACGGTCCGCCGTCTGGCCGAGAGCATCCGCGATCTGGTCCGGCCGAACCTCCCCATCGTCTTCGATGCCGACAAGCCCATCGGCGGCCGCACGATTCCGGTGCTCCCCATGCACCCCGCCCTCTCCTCCTGTTCCTGGACGCCCCTGGATGAAGGATTGCGCCGCACGTATGAGTGGTGGAACAGTCTCTGATCCGCATGCGACTCTCCCTCCTGCACCACCGGCGTGTGCGAAGGCACTATTCCCAGATCTGGAGATTCCTGGTGTGTGGCGGTACGGGATTCATGCTGGACATGTCCTCGCTGGCGCTGTTCGTGGAGGTGCTGGGGATCGATGCGCGGATTGCCGTGATTCTTTCCTCGTGCATCGGGGCGGTCTTCGTATTCCTGGCCAATAAGTTTTTTACCTTCCGCAACCGGGAGCCTGCCGGGCGCCAGTTCCTCCGCTTCGTGGTGGTCTACGGCATTTCCATCGTCTTTAATGCGCTCCTGTCCAACCTTCTGCTGTGGCTGGGCGTGCAGTACCTGCTGGCGAAGATGATCGCCATCGGCATCGGCATCATCTGGAACTACCTGCTGTCCCACGGGTTCATCTTCCGCCGGAAGAAAGAGGAGGTGGACGTGGTGGTGACCTGACCCGTAGGATGCCGCCATCGCCTATGTCTGCGTCGATCCTCGTCATCATTCCCAGCTACAACGAACGCGAGAACATCGCGGCGCTCATCGAGCGCATCCTGGCGGTATCTCCTGCCATCGACGTGCTGGTGGTGGATGACGACTCCCCGGACGGGACATCGGCGCTCGTGCGGGAGAGAGCCGGGCAAGGGGACGGACGCGTGTGGCTGATCAGCAGGAAGGGCAAGGGGGGGCGGGGATCAGCCGTGCTCGCGGGCTTCCGGTTCGCATTGGAACGCTCCTACGGGATCATCTTCGAGATGGATGCGGATTTCTCCCACAAGCCCGATGAAATCCCTCTGTTTCTGGATGCCATCGGGCGCCATGACCTGGTGGTGGGCTCGCGGTATCTGCCCGGGAGCGAAATCCACCACTGGGGATGGAAGCGCACGTTCTTCAGCCGCTGGGCCAACCGCTACGCGCGGCTTGTCTTGCGCATTCCTCTCTCGGATTACACCAACGGATTCCGCTGCTACCGGCGAGAAGCCGTCGAAGCCGTCGAGCAGGATCAGATCGACGCCAAGGGGTACGTGGTGCTCTCCGAGGTCGCCTATCAACTGCACCGCAAGGGGTTTTCCATCGGCGAAGTGCCGACGATCTTCGTCAACCGCAGGCGGGGAATTTCCAATCTGTCGTTCCATGAAATCAAGGAAGCGTTCCTCTCGGTGCTGCGGATCCGGTGGAAGTACATGCGCGGGCGGGGCGAGATGGCCGAAAGGACGGTGCCGGCATCGAACGAGCGACTGCCGCCCGCCTCCTCCTGATGGTCCTGGAAGCCGGCCTGCTCTTCGGCATCGTTCTCCTGCTTCCCTTCACGGAAGTGACGAGCGTGCCGTTTCTGCTTGTCTTCGCCGGGGTCATGGCACTGTGCATTCCGGTGTTCCGCTACGTGCCGATGCATGCCCCGCCGTTCGTTCCCACGACGCGTCCGGTGCAGGACACCATGCTCGCGCTGGCGCAGATCCGTCCCGGCGAAACCGTCATCGACCCCGGCTGCGGGGACGGGCGACTCCTGCGGGCGGCGGCGGAGCGGGGAGCGGCTGCCATCGGGTATGAAATCTCGCTGCCGACATATTTTCTGGCAATGCTGCGAACGATACGACATCGGCAGATTGCGGTGCGCTACGGCAATTTTTGGAAGCACGATTTCTCCACCGCTGATGTCATCCTCTGCTACCTGCTCCCTTCCGCGATGGCGAAGTTCGAGCGGGAGATCTGGCCCTCTCTGAAGTCCGGCTGCCGCCTCGTCTCGCATGATTTTCGCATGCCGACGGTAGAACCGCAGGAGAAGAGAGGCGGGGTGTACCTTTATGTAAAATGCTAAATGCGAAATGCGAAATGGTACTGTGAGGATGTCATTCGGCAGCACGGGCATTCATATTCCCATATCATTTCACATTTTTCATTTCTCATTTTGCATTGTTTGCGTACCACTCCACCGCCTTCTCTATCCCGCGGTCGAAGGGCGTCTGAGGATCGTAGCCGAGGACGGCGCGCGCTTTGGTGATGTCCGCGATGAAGCGCGTGATCTCGCCCGTGCGGGACGGCTGCAGCTCGACGGGGGAGGCCGAACCCGTCAGTTCCCTGATGCGTTCGGCCAGGTGGACGAGCGTGCTTCCCTGCCCGTAGGCGATGTTGTACGTATCGTTCTTCGCCTGTTCAAAACGGTCTATGGCACGCAGGATGCCGTCGACGCAGTCGTCGATGTAGGTGAAGTCGAGGCATTTGTCTTCTCCGAAAATAGTCAGACGTTCACCGGCGCGCGCCCGGCGGATGAAGAGCGGCACGGCGCGGTTGGACGCATCGTACGCGCCGTAGACATTGCTGAAGCGGAAGATGAGGTGGTCGAGACCGTAGCAACGGGTGTACGACTGCACGAAAGCCTCCCCGGCGATCTTGCTGGCGGTGTAGGGACTCTCGCAGTGCTCCACCCGGACCAGGTCCTCGGTGTACGCGGGGACATGGATGTTGCCGTAGCACTCCCGTGAGGAGGCGAAGAGGAATCCGCGTGCCTCCGTGCGCCGGGCGAGTTCCAGCGCGTTGCACAGCGTCAGGACGTTGTCCCGGGCGCGGTCAGGCTGCTCCACCAGCTCGTGCACGCGGGCATGGGCGGCAAGGTGGACGATCAGGTCAGAGGTGAGACGGGAGACGGGAGACGTGAGTACCTGTGCGTCTCGCAGATCGAGCAGGGTGGTGATCGCCTGCACCTCGGGTGCCCACCTGTTCTCCACCCAGTCGATGCCCGCCACGTCGTCTCCCCGCGCCAGCAGGGCTTTGCACAGGGCCGTGCCGATCGTGCCCGATGATCCGGTGACCAGGATGCGCATGCCGCGACAGTGTGGAGGGAGGACGGGAAAGGGGCAAGCCAAGATTGTCTTCCGGTAGTTCTTGCGCCAACACATCCTTACCACCTCCAAACCTTCCTCAGGGATCTCCTA
>CAYZGJ010000055.1:2545-7374 GCA_964478005.1 uncultured Candidatus Peribacteria bacterium | reverse complement strand
GGCGGTCCTCGAACTCGCCGCGGTACTTGGCTCCGGCGATCATCGCGCCCAGATCCAGCCCCAGGATGCGCTTGTCCTTGAGGCTCTCGGGCACGTCGCCCTCCACGATCTTGCGCGCGAGCCCCTCCACGATGGCGGTCTTGCCCACGCCCGGCTCGCCCGTGAGGACGGGGTTGTTCTTCGTGCGGCGAGAGAGGATCTGCAGGATCCGGCGGATCTCCTCGTCGCGTCCGATGACAGGATCGATCTTCCCCTCCCGCGCCAGCTGCGTGAAGTCGATCGTATATTTCTCCAGCGTCTGGTATTTCCCTTCCGGCTCCTGGTCCGTGACGCGCTGGCTGCCGCGCACGCTCCGCACCGCCCCCGGCACATCCTTGCCGGAAAGGTCCAGCACGTCCCTGATCGACGGCGCACCCAGGAGGCCCAGCAGCAGGTGTTCGGTGGAGACGTAGGCGTCGTCCATCTTCCGGGCTTCCTGCTCCGCGCGCCCGATGGCCTCCTGCAACTCCGGTGTCAGGTAGGGCTGGCCGCCGCCTTCCACCCGCGGCAGGGCGTCGAGGGCGCTCCGCGCAGTGCGCGCGACAGCGGACGGGTCGGTCTGTAGTTTCCGCAGCAGCGCGGGCACGATGCCGTCGGGTTGTTCCACGAGGGTGAGGAGCAGGTGCAGGGGCGCGAGGGCCTGGTGGCCCCGTGCCTGTGCGGCGGAGACCGTCTGCTGCATCGCTTCGGCGGCGCGGGTGGTGAATTGCTGCAGATTCATAGGCATCGGAGAATTATCACTCGACAGTATAGAGTGATAGAACCGCTCCGTCAACGACCCCGTTGCATCCGCAGGGGAAATGCTTAGTATCGCAGCATGGAGCCCATCCGCGATTACCTGCTCATCGGCGACCTCCACACGGCGGCGCTGGTCTCCGCGCGCGGTTCCATCGACTGGCTGTGCTTCCCCACGTTCGACGGGCCGTCGGTGTGCGCGCGCATCCTCGACGAACGGCGGGGCGGGCGGTTCGCGGTGGACGACTGGGGATGGGAGACGGCCAGCGCGTACGAGCCGGATACCGCGATCGTGGAGACGCGTTTCTCCCGCGCGGAAGAGGCGTTCCTCGTGCGCGACTGCTTCCTGCCGCGTCCCATCGAGGAAGTGGTGCCGCACTACCTGGTGCGCTCGGTGACGGGAGAACGGGGTACGTCGGAGGTGACGTTTCTCTTCGACCCGCGTCCGCGCTACGCCCGGCAGCAGCGGGTCTTCATCCACAAGCGGTCGCGCCTGCTCTCCGTGCGGCTGGGGGAGCGCAGTCTCTGGTTGCACCTGCCGCGAGGGGCCCGGGTGGAGCGGCGGCGGGGTGGCGGCGTATGGATCGGATTGTCCGTGGAAGAAGGAGAGACGAAGGAACTGGCGCTGGAGTACTCGCTGGATGCGCGCTTGCACCTGCGGCGGCGCAACCTGCTGGAGGAGACGCGCGCGTTCTGGCGCGACTGGGTGGCGGAGGGCCGCTACCGGGGGCCGCACCGGGACCGGCAGGTACGATCGGCGATCACGCTCAAGCTCATGCAGTTTTATCCCACGGGCGGACTGATTGCCGCTCCCACCACCTCGCTGCCCGAAGAGCTGGGCGGCGAACGCAATTGGGACTACCGCTACGTCTGGATGCGCGACGCCACGTTCACGCTCTCGGCCTTCCGGCTGGTGGGGCACCGGGCCGAGGCGGAGAAGTTCTTCGGGTTCGTGGAGCGCATCGTGGAGGAAGCCAAGGAGGAGGAAGAGGAGAGCGGCAGCCGGTTCGAGCTCAACCTCATGTACACCATCTGGGGGCAGATCGTGCAGGGGGAGCAGGAGCTGGAGCACCTCTCCGGGTACCGGGGATCGCGGCCCGTGCGCATCGGCAACGGGGCGGCGGCGCAGCACCAGCTGGATCTCTATGGCTCGATTATCGATGCCTACGCTGCGGCCCATGGGGCGGGGATGGAGATGACGCCGGAGGGCCGGGATGTCGTACGGTTTCTCGCTGCCCGGATCATCGACCGGTGGCGGGAGGCCGACAGCGGCATCTGGGAGGTGCGCGACGACGTCCGTCACTTCACCTACAGCAAGGTGATGTGCTGGGTGGGGCTGGACCGCGCCCTCGGACTGGCAGACGTACTGGCGCTCACGCCGGAGGAGCGGGCGGCGTGGGGGGAGACGCGTGACACGATCGCGGCGTGGGTGTGGGAGCACTGCTACGATGCGGAGCGCGGCACCTTCCGGCAGCATCCGGATACCGATGCGCAGGATGCGACGAACTTCCTCTTCGTGCTGCTGGGCTTCGTCGATCCCGACGATGCCCGGGCGCGGAGTATCGTGGAGCGGACTGCGGAGGAGCTGGGGACGGGGGAGCTCTTCATCCACCGGTACAAATCGGGGGACGGGCTGCGGGGGGAGGAGGGCGCGTTCCTCCTGTGCTCGGCCTGGTACATCGCGGCGCTGGCGGCCATCGGGGAGCGGGAGCGGGCGCGAAACCTCTTCGACCGCTTCTGCGCGCTCATGCCCGACAGCGGCCTGCTGGCGGAGGAGATCGATCCGCGCACGGGCGAATTTCTCGGCAACTTCCCGCAGGCCTTCTCCCACATCGGCCTCCTCCTCATCGTGGAGGCGCTGCAGGAGGGAGAGGCGAAATAGGAAGAAATCGGGAGGTCTTTCCGCTATACTCCCGTCCGCACGCTCGGATAGCGTGCCCGGCTTCCCGCTAGCGCACTGAGAAGCCCTGCCCCGTTCCTTCTCTGCCGTCGCACACAATTGCCTCCGTAGCTCAGCTGGATAGAGCGCCTGGCTTCGGACCAGGAGGTCGTGGGTTCGAATCCTGCCGGAGGTACCATTGCAGAGAACGATAGCTTGCCAGGGTAGGATTCCTGTATACTGTGATCTCCATGAAGACGCTCTTCTCCCTTTCTTTGGCTCTCTACGCCGCCTTTGGGCCGCTCTGCCCCGCGCTCTTTGCAGAGACGGCGCAGGCGCGGATGCCGGAGGCGGTGGCATCGGTCGATCATGCCCATGGGCAGGACCATCCGGCGGAGCCGCTGCAGTGCCTGCTGACCATGGCACACGAGGATTGCGGGAACGAGCAGCACTGCACGCTGGGCGAGCGGGTGGACAGTGCGGGAGCGGCGGAGATCCGGGAGATTCCGGCCGCCTGTTTCGTGGTGGTGCACGATGCCGCGGAGACGGCGGAAACGGATGCCGCGGAAGGGACATCGATTCCGATCGCACGACCGCCGCCACTGGCGCCCATCGCCACGGTGGTGCTGCGCCGCTAGAGGGGGATACGCGCTTGCCGGCTATGCGCCGGTTTTCCGTTTCTATTTCCCCCTCTTGTTATGTCCAAGTCATCATCCAATGCCTGCCATGCCACGCTCCGCATCAGCGGGATGACGTGCAGCAGCTGCGAACTGCT
The DNA here is from genome assembly GCA_964478005.1 of uncultured Candidatus Peribacteria bacterium. GTDB lineage: Bacteria > Patescibacteriota > Gracilibacteria > Peribacterales > Peribacteraceae > JAKQEM01. The sequence goes on along the minus strand of CAYZGJ010000055.1, from coordinate 3,946 downwards.
CCTGGAGCGGTCGCTCCGACAGGTGCCGGGCATCCGATCGGCGCAAGTCAATCACAAAACGGGCACCGCCTGGCTGCAGGCGGACCCGGACCATCTGCCCTCCGAAGAGCACATCGTGTCGGTCATCCGCGAGGCGGGGTATTCCGTCGTGGAAGACGGCATGCCTACCGCCGCATCCGTCGCTCCCTCCGACCGCAAGTGGATGGAGATCGGCGCGTCGCTACTCATCATCTACGCGCTCTATGCCATCCTCAGCACCTTCGACCTGGTATCGCTGGCGCCCTCCACCACGGGCGCGCTGTCGTGGGGGGGCGTGCTGCTCATCGGCCTCATCGCCGGTTCCAGCAGCTGTCTGGCGGTGACGGGCGGACTGCTCCTCTCCATGGCAGCCAAATATAATGAGGTCCATCAATCGCAGACTGCCTGGCAGAAATTTGTGCCCTTGCTGCAATTCAACGTGGGGCGCATCGCATCGTATTTCGTTCTCGGAGGATTCGTCGGCCTGCTGGGCACTTCCATCACGCTGGGAACCAAGGCGACCGGCTACATGAACGTGGCCGTGGCATTCATCATGCTCTACCTGGCTCTCACCATCCTGCAGATCATTCCCAAAGGCAGCATGCCCCTGCGCCCGCCCAAGTGGTTGGCGCACCGGATCGCGGGACTCTCCGAAAGCCGTCACCCTGCGGCGCCGTTCACGCTGGGCGCGCTGACATTCTTCCTTCCGTGCGGCTTCACGCAATCGCTGCAGCTGGCCGCGCTCGCCTCGGGCAGTTTCGTCAGCGGCTCGCTCACCATGGGTATCTTTGCCCTGGGCACGCTGCCGGCGTTGCTGGGCATCAGCGCGATTTCTTCCACGGCGCGCGGCACGTTCTCCCGTCTCTTCCTGCGCTTCTCCGGCACGCTGGTGCTGGTGCTCGCGCTCTTCAACCTGCAGACGGGCATCGCGCTGACGGGCATCGACCTCGGTGCCATGCTCGCCGGTCCTCCCGCCGCGGAAGGGTCCGCGCCGGCGGTCGTGGACGGCGTGCAGGAAATCTCCATGAAGGTGCAGCCCTTCGGGTACGATCCAAGCAATCTGACCATCACCGCCGGCGTGCCCGTGCGCTGGGTGATCGACGGCTCCAATGCCAGCGGCTGCACCAGCTCCATCGTGATTCCCGACCTGCGCGTTTCAAAGGTCCTGCAGCGCGGCCGGAACGTCATCGAGTTTACTGCGCCCAAGAAGGGGACCCTCGCCTTCAGCTGCGGGATGGGGATGGTGCGGGGGCGGTTTACCGTTCTATAATCCCCCATGAGATGTGGAAAGACGTCCCATGGGGCGTCCCTACCACCCCACCCCCCTCCCCCCTCCCCCCCCCCCCTCCCCCCCTCCCCCCCCCTGTTCCCTTCCGGCTTCGC
>CAYZGJ010000055.1:0-2535 GCA_964478005.1 uncultured Candidatus Peribacteria bacterium | reverse complement strand
TTCTTCTCCCGAGCAACCCTCGCAGAACAGGGATGCCTCTGCGTTCGCCGATCCGTGGTTCGCCGCGGCGATGGGATTGGCGGGATTGATCGTGGGATTTTTGATCGGTTCCTGATTTTCGGTTTGATCCAAACTCCGGGGCCGCGACATGACGCGGCCCCAAAAAATGTCATTGTTCTTGACCCCTACCCCAGGTATAGGTACAATGGCTCAGGTTTGCATTTATTTCCTCCTCTCTTCTATGTCCCAATCCCGCGAAAAATCCCGGATCGCCATCAAGAAGGCGATCAGTCTCCTGCAGAAGATCCAGCAGATGATCGAAGAGGATGCCTACTGCATCGACATCATGCAGCAGAACCTGGCCGTCATCGGCCTGCTCAAGTCCGCGCATCATTCCCTGATGGAAGGCCACGTCGATCACTGCGTGAAAGCCGCGCTCGAAACGGGCAGCCCGGCCAAGAAGCAGCAGATGATCGAGGAAATCCTGCGCGTGTCGAAGCTGGCGAATAAATGAGACATAAGATGTAAGACATAAGACACAAGTATCGCCAAAGAGAATCCTTCCTCAGCACACACTTACATCTTACATCTTGAGTCTTACATCTCCCTCGTCACTCTCAACTCTCAACTCTCCACTCTTCCCCCCTCTCCCCCATGAAAACTCTCAAATTCTCCGTCACCGGCATGCACTGTGCCTCCTGCGAGAAGCTCGTGAAGATGAATGTCTCCGATGTCGCAGGCGTCAAAGAGGTGGCCGTCAACGTGCAGACCGGTGAAACCCTCGTGAAGACGGACGGCAAAGCATCCGCTTCCGCCATTATCGCTGCCATCAAAGAAGCGGGGTACGACGCAGCGATCGCAGGCAACGCCGATGACGACGAGGAAGAAGACGCGCCCGGGAAGGCAGACCATCCGCCGCCACTGGCGGTGAAGGTGAAGCTGGCGGCTGCGGGCAAGCCCGTCAAAATGACGCTGACGTCCAGCGTGGAGGCGCAGGGTACGATGCGACAGGATGCAGACGGACAGCCGTACTTTGATGGAACACTGAAGAATACGCGCAACGCCGAGATCGTCATCCCGCGGTCCGATCCGTCGGCGAAGGAATATCTGGAGCAGTTCGTGCGGTCCGTGAACGTCTCCTCCCTTTTTGACGCCATGAGCGGCCGGACGGGGATTGCAGCCGGCACGTCGAACGGGCCGATGCCGACGACGCGCGATGAAGCATCTCCGGCGAAGGCGGCGAAGCAGTCGGATCAGCCGTCGATGCTCTCCTTCCACCTGCGCGGCATGCACTGCTCTTCCTGCGCGGGATTGATCGAAAAATCTTTGAAAAAGATCGACGGCATCAAGCAGGCGAACGTGAACTTCGCGTCGGAGAAGGCGACGGTCATGATGGAGCCGGGCACGGTGACGCCGGAGCAAATCATGCAGGCGATCAAGCGGGCAGGCTACGAAGCGCTGCCGGTGGACCAGAAAGATCGCGAGTACGAGCGTCGTCGGCGGGAGGAGGAGATCCGGTCCTACCGCACGAAGTTCCTGTTCGGGGCCGTGCTGAGCGCGCCGATGCTGTACTTCATGTTGATCGACTTTTTCCCGTGGCTTCCCTTCGGGGCCGCGCTGCTCCCATACTTCGGCATCGTGTCCCTGATCCTGGCCACCCCTGTCCAGCTCGTTCTGGGATGGGGATTCTACCGGGGCATGTGGTCGAGCCTGCGGATGAAGACCTTCAACATGGACAGCCTGATCGCTATCGGGACATCGGCTGCCTATCTCTACAGCCTCGTCAACTATGTCTCCTACGCGGTGAGCAACGCGTCATTGATCGGCCTGGGCGGTATGAAGATCCCGGAGATGTACTTCGAGACGTCCGCATTCCTCATCACCTTCGTATTGCTGGGCAAGTGGCTGGAGGCGCGGGTGAAGGGAAGCGTATCCAACGCCATCCGCACGCTCATGGGGCTGCAGGCGAAGACGGCGCGCGTGATTCGTAACGGAGAGACGTTCGACATTTCCGTGGATGACGTGACGGAGGGCGATATCATCCTCGTCCGCCCGGGTGAGAAAGTGCCGGTAGACGGCATCATCGTGAAGGGCCAATCAGCGGTGGATGAATCGATGCTGACGGGTGAGAGCATTCCGGTGGAGAAGAATACCGGCGACCGCGTCATCGGCGCCACCATGAACAAGACCGGCAGCTTTGAATTCCGCGCCGACCGCACCGGCGAGCAGACGATGCTCGCGCAGATCATCCGCCTTATCGAAGAAGCGCAGGGCAGCAAGGCTCCCATCCAGGGGTTCGCCGACCGCATCTCCGCGCGCTTCGTTCCTGCCGTGATTCTGCTTGCCATTGCGACGTTCGTCCTCTGGTACTTCGTCTTCGGCGCCACCCTGTCCTTCGCACTCATGGCCTTCACGGCCGTCCTCGTCATCGCCTGCCCCTGCGCGCTGGGCCTCGCCACGCCCACCGCGATCATGGTGGGGACCGGCAAGGCGGCGGAGCGCGGGGTGCTCATCAAGGGGGGGAACCGCTGGAAG
>CAYZGJ010000054.1:0-7551 GCA_964478005.1 uncultured Candidatus Peribacteria bacterium | reverse complement strand
ATACAGGCCATTCGGACACTATGGCCACGCTTTGATGGCGGACACAACGGTATTGTCCTGCTGCAAAACGGCGAAGCCGCTGCCTGGCGGGATGAACGGGGCACGCATTCCCTGTGGCATGCACAACACAACGGTATGGATATCATCACGTCGGAAAATCATCCGCTCACGCAGGTATTCCATACGACGCAGCATGCACGAGAGATCCCACCTGGACATGTGATGCACTTGCAACCGGGGCAAGAACCGACACTCCACAAAATGGCTGAAGAGCAGCTGGCATACTGCATCTTCCATTGGTTTTACTTCATGAAACGTTTTTCCGTCATGGCAGGTGTGAGTAGCGATTTCGTGCGCACGCGTTCGGGAGAAGTGCACGCCCGGCTGGACGCCAACCTGATTGCGCAGCATCAGGCACCTGGCATGAGAAAATTAGCAGTCGTTCCCATCCCCTACACCGCCCTCGCAGTGGCATCCGGCATGGCAGACGTGGCAAACCTGCCGCAGCTCCACGCTATCATGCGGCGGAAGAAGAATGCCAAACGCACGTTCATTACTGATCCGACGATTCGACAGGATGAAGTGGATACGAAATACGAATTCGATATCGACAGTATCAGAAGCTATGACATCTTCCTGACAGACGACAGTATTGTGCGAGGACCCACGATCGCAGCAATAATCAAGAAGCTGCGTGCACAAGGATTCAAGGGGAAAATCCACGTGCGCATCTCCTTCCCACCTGTGTTTGCCCCCTGCTTCTACGGTATCGAAATGTCAACCATCGAAGAGCTGTTTGTCACGAAGTACCGGCAGATGCTCAGTGCAGGCAAGAGCATGCACGAGGTGGAAGCAGTCATGGCTCGGGACATCGGTGCGGACTCCCTGCGTTTCCTTCCCACTGCCACTGTGGCACACGTCATCGGCCTGCCGGATGATCAATTGTGTCACGGCTGCACACGCGGAAAGTATCCCACAGCAACCGGGCAGCGGCTGTATGAGGAGCAATTGCGCACATGGGAGCGAACGCAGCAAGCAATACATGCCTAAAAAGCCACCGGTTTCCCGATGGCTTTTGGATTCACAATACCGGGAATCAGCCCAGAATTCCCGAAGCGGAGTAGAGCCCCACGGTAAGGACGGCCACAATCGACATCAGCTTCACGAGGATGTTGATGGAGGGGCCGGAGGTGTCCTTGAAGGGGTCGCCCACGGTGTCGCCCACCACCGCCGCCTTGTGCGTCTCGCTGCCCTTGCCGCCGAAGGCCCCCGCCTCGATGTACTTCTTCGCATTGTCCCACGCGCCGCCGCTATTGGCCATGGAGATGGCCAGCAGCACGCCGGCGAGCAGCGACCCGGCCAGCAGCCCGCCCAGCGCCTCGGTGCCCAGGAGCAGGCCGACCAGGACCGGCGAAACGACCGCCAGCACGCCGGGGAGGATCATCTCGCGGATGGCCGCGGCCGTGGCGATGGAGACGCAGCGCGCCGTGTCGCCCTCCGCGGTTCCTTCCATCAGGCCCTTGATCTCGCGGAACTGGCGGCGGACTTCCTCGATCATGGCGAAGGCCGCGCGGCCCACGGCGTTCATGGTGAGCGCCGAGAAGACGAACGGCAGCACGCCGCCGATGAGCAGCCCGATGAGCGTGAGGGGGTTCATGAGGTTGATGGCGCTCAGGCCCGTCGCCGTGGAGTAGGCGGAGAAGAGCGCGAGCGCCGTGAGCGCCGCCGAGCCGATGGCGAATCCCTTGCCGATGGCGGCCGTGGTGTTGCCCGCAGCATCCAGCTCGTCGGTGCGGCCGCGGACTTCCTTGGGCAGGTGGGCCATTTCCGCGATGCCGCCCGCGTTGTCCGCCACGGGACCGTACGCGTCGATGGCCAGGCTGATGCCCAGCGTGGAGAGCATGCCGACCGCGCTGATCGCGATGCCGTAGAGCCCCGCCTGCACGAAGGCGATGCCGATGGCGGCGCAGAGGACCAGGATGGGGAGCGCCGTGGAGAGGTACCCGAGCGCCAGCCCGCCGATGATGGCCGTGGCGGCGCCCGTCTGCGCGGAGGCAGCCAGCTTCTGCACCGGCCGGAAGTGCCCGGAGGTGTAGTACTCGGTGAGGAGCCCGACGATCACGCCGGCGACCAATCCCGAGACCAGCGCCCAGAAGACGCCCGGCGCGATCTCCGCCGGAAGCAGCGCGCGCGTCAGGAAGTACGCGGCTCCGATGACGAGGGCGGATGCGAGGAAGAGGCCGTTCTTCAGGACGCCGTGCACGTTGGCCGCGTCGTTGCGCGTGCGGACCACGAAGGTGCCGATGACGCTGGCTACGATTCCGATCGCCGCGATCAGCAGCGGGAAGGCCACCACGCCGATCGTCGAGCCCGCGACCGTGAGGCCGATGAGCATGGCGGCGATGAGGGACCCCACGTAGCTCTCGAAGAGATCGGCGCCCATGCCGGCCACGTCGCCCACGTTGTCGCCCACGTTGTCGGCGATGACGGCGGGGTTGCGCGGATCGTCCTCCGGAATGCCCGCCTCCACCTTGCCGACGAGGTCGGCGCCCACGTCCGCGGCCTTCGTGTAGATGCCGCCGCCCACGCGCGCGAAGAGCGCGACGGACGACGCGCCGAAGCTGAAGCCCGCTAGCGCCTGGATGGCAGCAGCCAGCGGAATGTCCAAGGCGGAGACGAGGAGGAGCAGCAGGAGAGACAGGCCCATCAGGCCCAGGCCGACCACGGAGAGGCCCATGGTCGCGCCGCTGAGGAACGCGATCCGCAGCGCCTTGCCGAGGCCCGTCCGCGCGGCTTCCGTGGTGCGGACGTTGGCGGCGGTCGCCGTGCGCATGCCGATGAACCCGGCCGCGACGGAGCACAGGGCGCCTGCCAGGAAGCTGCCCGCCGTGAGCGGCAGCGTGGAAGCGCCGGCGCCGGGACCGCCCAGGCCCAGGTCGATGAAGAGGTACAGGATGACGATCACCACGACGGCGAAGACGGCGATGACGCCGTACTCCCGGCGGAGGAACGCCATGGCGCCCGTGCGGATCTTGGCGGCGAGCGCGGTCATCTCCGGCGTGCCGGTGTCCTGGCGGTTGATGAGCATCGAAAAGATACCGGCGGCCGCCAGCGCGATGACACCCGCGGCGAGAACCCAGGCGAGGTAGGAGGGAAGGAGGGATGCGTCCATGGAGGGGGAGAGAGGAAGCGGTCAAAAAATACCCGGCTATCTTGGACGGATGCGCCGCAGAGCGCAAGAGGATGCGGGTGGGCAGCCGGGAGGAGTCTTCCTCAGGCGTCCTTCTTCGCAGGCTTGGACGTCTTCTTCTGCGCCGACGTCTTGGTCTTCTGCGTACCCTTCTGCACCATCTCCTTCAGGTCGCCCTTGAACTTCTTGAAGCTCTTGTCGGCGTAGTCCTGCGCCTTTTTGACATTCTCCTGGACGGCGTCGCTCTGCACGAATTCTTTGATCTCCTTGCCGACCTGCTTGCTGTCCTTCTGCAGGTGCTTGGCAAGGATCTTGCCGGCGGCCTCGGCATCCTTGGCCTTGGCGAGTTCATCGCGGAGCTTGCTGTTGCTGAACACGTACCCGGCCATCGCGCCGCCGAGCGTGCCGAGAAGGAGAGAGAGTTTGCGCATGAGAGGAGGGGGGAAAAATGCTGAGGGCTATTCTACCAAGTCGGAGATGGGAATGCGAGGAGAAGAGTTGAGAGTTGAGAGTTGAGAGTTGAGAGTTGAGAGTTGAGAGTTGAGAGTGAGCAATGCGTCATTATCCATTTTCCATTATCCATTATCCATTCTTCACAGCACCTCCCGCATCCCCCTGATCTGCTCCTCCGACAGCACTTGTTTCAAAGCGGCATCCGGCGCCCTGCGGATCGCGTCCACGGAACCGAATTCTTTCAAGAGCTTCCGCCGGGTCAGCGGTCCGATGGAGGGCACCCGGTCGAGGGCCGATGCCGTGAGCGTCTTCGACGCGCGCGTGCGACGGTGGCGATTGGCGAAGCGATGCGCTTCATCCCGCAGGCGCATCAGGAGAAACTTACCCTGGCTGTCCCGGGGAAAGAGGATCGACGTCGATCGCCCCGGCACGAACACCTCCTCCTCCCGCTTGGCCAGTCCGATGACGGGGATCGACAGATCGAAGCGCCGCAACACGTCGACGACGGCGGACAGCTGCCCCTTGCCGCCGTCGATGACGAGGAGATCGGGCACAGTGGAGAGGGACGCGTCCGGCTTGTGCTGTTGGGCATCGTAGACGAGGACGGGGCGTTCCATGGCATCGGGGTGCTCTTGCCGATAGCGCTCCCACCGCTCCTGGAACACGGCGGGGGTTTTAAGCAGATGCCGAAAACCCATCGTTTCGTAGTAACGTTCGATCCCCTCCGGAATGGCATGAACATAGACCTTTCCCTTCTTCACCGACTGCAACAACTTGCGAATGAGAAAGCTGGCCAGGTGATTGCCGCGAAAGGGTTCATCGACCCAGACGGAGGAGAGCTCCAGAAGCTTGCCGGAATGTTCCCGCAAGCGGGCAAACCCGATGATGTCCTCTTCATGGCGCGCAACAATGAACGTTTGGTAATCGAGATCCCGGTCACTGAGCACGTCTGCATGCCGCTCGACAATCGCACGAATGGTCTCCGCATCGGCTTTGCGCGCCTTCCCCACGGTGATGCCCCCCTCCTTCCACTGCGCCTCCTCGAACGCGAGTCCGCCGACCAGGTGCCGCAGCCTGCGCGTGAGCACTTCCTGCAACGCGCGGTAATCGTCCACGGCGCCGCGCTGCATGGAGCGGATGGTAAACGAGCGGTACTGGTCGTTCTTCGGCTTGCCGTCGATGAACACCACCATGCTGCCGACCGTCTCCGTCCCGCCCGTGTGGGAGATGTCGTAGCCTTCGATACGCTTGGGGGGGGCGGACAGATCCAGCGTGCGAGCCAATTCCGAAAGCGCTTCTTCCAGATTGCGCTCCTCGGCCTCCCAGCTCGCTTCAAACTGCTTGGCTTTCTCCTGCGCGTTGCGCTCGGCCAACTGCAACAAGTGTGACTTGGCGCCGCGTTCGGGAATGCGCACGGAGACTTTGCGTCCGTGACGCTCGCTGAGAAATTGCTCCACCGTTTCCCGGCCGGAAAACTCCTCCGCAACCAGAATGATCTCCGGCAGATCGGCGAGGTTCTCATAGAACTGCGGCAAGAATTGTTCCAGCACCTCCGGCACGCTCTCCGCCCGCCCCATCAGGGTGAAGCTCTCCTCGTCGATCAGTTTCCCCTCGCGCTTGCGCATCAGCACTACCTGCACCTTGCCCGAGAGCAGCGCCATCCCGATCACATCGGCGTTCTCGCCCGACGTATCCGACACGATCTGCTTCCCCTTGAGCTCCTCCACCGACTGCAGCATGTCGCGCAGATCCTTCGCCCGCTCGAACCGGCGCTCCGCCGCCGCCTCCATCATCTGCTCCTTCGCCCGCCGGATGACGGGATCGTAATTCCCGCGGAAGAACGCCAGCACCGCATCGATCCGCTTCCGATACTCCTCCCTGCTCACCGCCCCCGCGCACAGCCCGCAGCACCGCCCGATCTGGTAGTCCAGACAGGGCTTGAGCTTGCCCGTGTTATAGACGACCTCGCTGTCGCCTTCCGCCCGGTTAAGCGCATCCAAGGACGGCTTGCACGCGAAGAAGGGGAAGAGCAGGTGCAGCATGTCCAGCGACTGCCGCGTGTGGTACGCGCTGAGGTACGGCCCGAAGTACTTCGCTTTGGGATCGGCCATGCGGCGGACGACGGCGACACGCGGATAGGCATCCTGCAGCGTCACCTCCACGTACACGTAGTTCTTGTCGTCCTTCATCAGCACGTTGTACTTGGGCCGCAATTGCTTGATCAGATTGGTCTCCAGCACCAGCGCCTCCAGCTCGGAATTGACGACGGTCACATCGAAGTCCGCGATCTGCCGGAACAGCGACTGCTTCCACGGACCCTGATCCTTCCCCGCGTCCGGCGCCACGTAACTCCGCAACCGGTTGCGCAGATTCTTCGCCTTGCCCACGTAGAGCACCGTTCCCTCCTGATCCTTCCACCGGTACACCCCGGGACCCGTCGATGCCCGCGCGATGCGGCGGCGCAAGGTGGGGAGATGGGAATTCTCCGTGCCGTTGCTGTGGGATGAAGAGGGCACGGGAACAGCATAGCAAGATGAAAGAGGGCGTGGAGGGTGAACAAGTACATGAAGAAATATTAGGGAGAAATCAAAAATCAGGAAGAAGATGTTGGGAACTGCAGAGATTGCAATGGACATTTATAATAAATAATGTATAATAATTTTAAGGTCTATCCTTTTCAAATACTATCATATGTGGCGTCCTCCTAACTTATCCGAGGATCTTAAAAATCGCGAGAATCCTGCAGCATCCTCTGTACCTGATGCGATAAGATCCGAACAACGTGCCAGAAGTGCAGATGTTCTCCAAGGCAGGGCGCATCCATTTCTTGCAGCATTGCATGGTTTGCATAATACAACCATATCGTATGCGGAAGCCCAGAGAGTGTTCGAACAATCTTGGAATGCCGCAACTCCGGAAGAGCGTATGAAATATTTCGGGGCAACCGCAGAAGATAGCGTTAAGTATATGGCGCTGACAGAGGAAGAATATAATAGATTGAAAGAGGAGAACCCCCCTACATCGATAATGTCATTGAGTCAGAATTACTATCAACGGATGTTTATCTTGGCATTTGGTGACCACAAACCTTCAAGAGAACGAACGTTCGCATTTGATATCCTCAGTGCGGAGGAGCGTTTACAGACGATGTTTGGTATTTAAGATTGATACGGGATCTGATCAGATCTATTTACTGCCGCCGCAGTGCTGCATCGAGCGAATCGGAGTCGTAGGCACGATCTCTGATGAGTTTCTCAGGAAGACGATGGGTGAATCGTTTCTCCGGTGTTGCTGCGACCCATTTCACCTCGTGAGGAGAGGCGGGACAATTCATTTGCCGGAAAAAGCACGAAAAAAGGTCGCCCCCTCGCCCCTATTGGAGAACTCTATTGTTCCGCAGACTCAACGGGAGAGGCAGATAGCAAGCCGAGTGCTTTTCGGATGAGATCCTGCTCTGCCAGTTCCCATGTGCCATCCGGCAAATCTCTATAAGTCTCATTGATTAGCGCACTCACGGCATTCATTTGATTTTCCGTTGTGATAATCCTTGTGTCCTGAGGCAACTGACGACGAATTAAGTGCCGGGAAAAGACCGGAGTACCCTCAAAAAGATGGCTGGAGCATCGATAACCGTGCTCATCTGGCTGCAGCATGCACACTCGCATCCATCCAATGCAGTACCCAAATACAAACACCTCCTCACCTTCTTCCAAAGGATTCTCAGGATCTTCTTCCTCGGGCTCAAGTTCCAGTTGGAACATCCGGAGCACCTCCTCCCGCGACGGGAGGGGGCCGGCGGCCAACTCTTTACACACACCTTGGAGACGATTCCTGACTTTCATTGATAAATTAAAATGACTCTCTAACTAAGGCAGCAAACAACACTAAAACTGATATACTCTCTTCAT
>CAYZGJ010000053.1:0-7802 GCA_964478005.1 uncultured Candidatus Peribacteria bacterium | reverse complement strand
GAGGTCCATACGGGGAAAAGGGAAAGGAGGGGCTGTGTGATGCGCAGCGCAAACACTCATGTCTCACGACTCACAACGCACAGCTTCTGAGTGCGGAGACTCTATAGAAAGGATGCAGAGGATGCAAATCATTCACGCCGCCAGACGCTGCTCCTCGTGATCGGTTTTCAGGCTCTCCAACTTCCTCCCGGTGGCGGTCGTCACGGCCTCCCGCTCCGTTTTCCACCCGGGAATGAGGGGAATGGCCAGGGCCAGCTTCGCCAGGCTCCAGCCGCCCCGCAGCAGCCCTTTGAGCACTTCGCCCGTCAGACGAAACGGGAGGGAGGCCGTACTGCCCAATGCTTCCCCGAGCACCCGCCGCGTCGCGCCCTTCTCCCCTTCGATCCAGCGAATGGGCAACGTGAATGGCTGCGCCAGCTTCTGTGCGGTTGTTCCCGTTTCCGCGCCCAGCCGGTGGAGGGTCTTCTTCATGCCTTCTATTGTACACTATTCTTGTCCATTCTGCACTCTCCGCGACACAAGCACCTTACTTTGCCAAATGCGCGAACGCCTTGTTTGCCTGTGCCATCTTGATGACGTCCTGCTTCTTCTTGAAGGCGCCGCCCTGCTCGGCGGAGGCGTCCAACAGCTCCATGGCCAGCTTCTGGGCCATGGGGATACCCTTGCGGTCCCGGGCGGCCGTCAGGATCCAGCGGAAGGACAGGGCCTGCTGGCGCTTCGGGTTGACCTCCACGGGCACCTGGTAGACCGATCCGGCCACGCGCTTCGGCCGCACCTCCACCATGGGGGTCACGTTGAGGAGCGCCTTGTTGAACACTTCCATGGGATCCTCCTTGGTCCGCGTCTTGATCACCTCCAGCGTGTCGGCGAAGACGCGGCGCGCCACGGCCTTCTTGCCGTCATGCATGAGGCAATTGATGAACTTCTCGACGACGGGGCTGGAACCCTCGGGAATATAGGACTTGGGGCGGGGCATAGGAGGGAGGACAGAGGACTAGGGACTTGGGACGAAGGGATGGAAGAATTTCAAATGTCAAATGTCAAAAAACATAGGTCAGGACTGGGCGGCTTTCGGACGGCGGGCGCCGTAGCGGGAGCGGCCCTGCTTGCGGTTGCGGACGCCCTCGGTGTCCAGGACGCCGCGGACGATGTGGTAACGCACGCCGGGGAGGTCCTTCACGCGGCCGCCGCGGACGAGGACCACGGAGTGCTCCTGCAGGTTGTGCCCCTCGCCCATGATGTAGGCCTTCACTTCGTGGCCGTTCACCAGGCGGACGCGGGCGATCTTGCGCAGGGCGGAGTTGGGCTTCTTGGGCGTCATGGTGGTCACTTTCAGGCAGACGCCGCGCTTGAACGGCGCGCCCTTGGGCAGCGGCACGGGACGCATCTTGAGGGCGTTCCACGTGTACTGGAGCGCGGGAGCCTTGCTCTTGGCGCGCTTCGTCTTGCGATTCTTGCGGATTAATTGATTAACGGTGGGCATAGGAGAAAGATCCGGGAAGCCTTGCAAAAGAGTGAAATCCGGGAAAGTACGGAAAAATCAGGCTTCGCGGGCCCCCATAGTACGCAAATCCGGCGGGGTGTAAAGGGATTCTGGCCATCATTCACCCCCAATTTCCGGCCAATCTGCCGCGACCAGTCTCATGAGCATGGAATCGACATCCGGATAATAGAAACTCTCGCTCTTCGCTCCAAGGGTTTCAAACAAGATTGGTAATTTCTTGTCGATCATCAAAGAAACCCTTCCTGACCGGTTACCATTTTTATTGATGAACCAACCATTGTTTCCAATGGGCATTTTCTCAAAATTCACCGATTGACCATCCTTGCTGTAAGGCTTCTCGGGCGAGTACGTATCAAATTGTGCTTTCATCGGCACCCATTGTTCGATTGCTTCTACCTTTTCTTTTCTTGCTGCAATGTCATTGCGTAACAATTCCATTCTTCCAAACTCCACGGCATTCACTTCTGCATCTCCAATCTTGAAATATTTCACTAATCCCTTTTGTATTGTTTCCATCTTTTGGAAATCATTCCTTTGATAAAAATCCTCAAGGGCTTGGAGAAAGAAATCATATGTACTCTTCGCATCCGCAATATAACCCTTCTGCTCGTTTTTACTCCATTTTAAGAACTCTTTCGCAACAGTAGCCGGATTCTTAACCCCCTCCGCAGTTCTATACAATTCCTGCACGGTATTCCATGCTCGTTGCACATCCGTTGTGGTACCGACTTCCGAAGGGCTAACAACCTGTGTTTCCAGCTTATCATCTGAGATTATTGAATCGGAGGCGGGTGCAACAGAGGGTGCCGCAGTCTGTACTGCCGAGGCGGGTGCGGCGGGGACGGTTGGTGCAATGCCCCTTCGTTGCTCTTCCGGCGCAACATCAAACAGGAATTGAACTTTATTGTTTCTAATTATCGCCATACCACTATGGGTGTGACCGTGATCGTCTTTAAAACTTTGTACATATAACACCGTCTGGTATGGAATTTTTATGTCGTAGAGTTCTTCAATCCGGCGTAGCAATCTACTGTCGGCATCGGTGAGTGGCCTGCGTGTCCCCGTGGGCTTCAATGGTTTCTTGTATGGCATATGTTCGAGCTCCCTTCTCATTTGATCCAATTCCGCATAGTTCACATCAACATAAATCTCTTTTTCCAAAATTTGTTTGATCTCCACATTGCCGATGCGCCATCTCGATGCGAATGCGTTATGAAACCTATCATTCGTTGGTCGTGGGGCAGTATCGCGACTGAGCTTGAGCTGTTCCGCTGTGTACGTATGTTGTTCGCCATGAAGCGCGGAAAGATACCATGACACTGCATCTGCGTACTGCTTCGCATCAACTTCGTTAAATTTTTCAAGCACATCCAAAGGAGAGGATTTCGCAGCCGGAGCGGCGGAGGATGCCGGTGATGATTCTGCCGGTTTGGATGTTGAAGGAGCTGCGGGAGCATCTCTTGCCGATACCGCACGGATGATCAATTCAAATTCCTTTCTGTCTTCATTGAAGCGTATCAAATATTTTTTACTTTTGTCGTTTGATTCAAATGTTCCTTCTCCTACCATTAGATTGTATTGAAACAGTGCCAATGTCAGTTTTCCTGATTGTCCATTCGATCGATCAAAGTCATTTCCCAGGTCATTCAGTTTTGATAATTCTCGTTCGATTGTTGAATTTGTTCCTGCCCGAATGACTCCTACTGATTCATTTCCACGAAGAGAGCGCTTGATGTTTGCAAGACAGATTCTGGCGTGTGCGAATAGTTTTTGTATTTCTTCGTCACTTGACTGTAAAGATTCTGGAGAGGCAGGCGCAACCGTCGGCGTTCCTCGGGATGGAGATTCGTCCCTGGCAGCATCAGCAGGTAACTTCGGGGAAGTGGAAGAATGGGGGGCAGAAGCAGAGGGGGCCAATTCTCCCAACCGTTCCCGGACGGCACCTTGCACGTGTTCCATAAGCGGCTCGATTGCCGTATTCCGATAGCGTGCCGCCAGTCGGTCAATGCCCCGCATCAGATCCTGTTCATTCTGCATTTCCCTGACGAGAGTCCGCACGTCACCCGCAAACCCAACGGCATTCCGAAGGTCTGTACCCGCAAACTGCATCATATCACTGAAAAACCAGAGAATCATGCTTTCCACTGCGAAAGACACCTTTTCGCGGCTGGCCGGAGAATCATCCATGGCGCCCTGCACTTCCTGCACCAGCGGCAATTGGGATGCCAAGGTTTGAAACTTTTCTAGTTTTCCTTGCCAATTCGACGCAGATCCTCCCCTGCCTCCCCGTTCTTGTAGGATGGCGATCGCTTGCTGCTTTACCTCGCGCAATTGCCGGAAGTGCTCTGCGCGTGCAGCGCGTGCTGCCGGAGGCAGTCCTTCCAAGAGCGATGTCTGCGTCTGCGGTGCGTCTTCCGTTGGGTGTGCAGGGGGAGTCGTGATGCTTCTGGCGGAAGGTGGCGACGCGGCAGGTCCCGCCGGTGCCGGCGAGACACTCGGGGATCGGGATCCCGTGGCCGGGGGAGGAGTGGCAGGAGTAGGAGTGGGAGTGGGGGTGGGAGTAGGAGATGGAGGAGTAACCGGATTCGTTACTGCGGCAGCTGTCCTGGAAATCAATGTATCCACTTCGTACACAATTTCTTCCCATTGAGAGACGTAGGCATGGAGCGCTTCGAAACGGGCGGCAGTCACGGATGCGAAAGCAACGGGATCATCCGTCAGCGCGTGGAAAGACAGTTCCTGCATGGACTTCCTTTGCTTCGTTAATGCCACGGCCCGCTCACCGAACCCTTTGAATTCCAGTCTAAAAGCGGCAGTGATGCGTGCAATTTCCTCCTTTCTCGCATCCGTACCCGCACTCTCCTGCATCGATTCCAGCCGACGAAACATCTGAGCAATCATTCCCGTTTCGGGATCATCCAGCTCTTTCAGTTTCCTATGGACTTCCGCGTGCCGATCGATGAGATCGTGCAACGCGGGGTCGGTGCGCTCCTTCACGGCCTCATGCCGGGACTGCAACTGTGCAAATCGCTCCTCCGGGGAGGCAGGACTCGCAGCGTGCTGCGCGATCAGCCGCCGCTCGGAGCCGGAGGAGAGGGGGCAGTTCTTCATGCGTCGGATGCGGCATCGTGCAGGATATTTTCCGCGCTCCGGAGGGACGCGCGACTGTCGTCTTCTTCCCGGTGGCGGCGCTCCAGAGTGCGGATGGCGCGCTCCATCTTGATCGCCAGATGCTGTGCGTCCCGCAGCACGGCTTCTTCCTCATCCACCGCGCGCGCGATCGTCTCCTGCAGCGCAACCGCGTCGCGCTCCCGGTCGGCCAATGCCATCTCCAGCGCCTGCTGCCGGTCGGGAGGCAGCGCATCCCACACCCGCTCCAGCGTGCGCAGGGCATGCTCGGAGAGAACGGTCAGTCGCGCGAGCGAATCAGGCAGGGGCATGGGTATGGGTGTATCAAGCTATTGTACCATACATTGTTGACTCTGCCAATGCCGCGCCACCCGACGAGGATCGGGCAACGCGGCGATTGGGACATTCAGTATCTCGGCTCCATGCGTCCTACCCCCACTCCCCACTCCCTACAACCCACACCCTACTCTTCTTCATGCCGGTCGCGGTAGACCTGGCCCGTGGGGATGAGGCGGCCGATGATCACGTTTTCCTTGAGGCCCTGGAGCATATCGATGCGGCGGGTGGTGGCGGCGTCGACCAGCACGCGGATGGTCTCCTGGAAGGACGCGCCGGAGAGCCAGCTGTCGGTGGCCAGCGCCACGCGGGTGATGCCCAGGAGCAGCTGCTCGTAGGTGGCGGGCTTGCCTTTCTTCTGCTTGCGGATGCGCTCGTTCTCGTAATCGACGTCCCCCTTGTCTGCCACTTCCCCGGGGAGGAAGGCGGTGGACCCGGCGTCGGACACGCGGACCTTGCTGAACATTTTGCGGACGATGATCTCCAGGTGCTTGTCGTTGATGGTCTGCCCCTGGGAGGCGTAGATGTGCTGGACCTCCTGCACGATGTAGTTCTGCACGGCGTAGACGCCCTTCTTCTCCAGCAGGTCCTGCAGGTTAAAGTGGCCCAGGTTGAGCGGATCACCCACCTGCACGCGCTGATTGCTCTTCACCGTGAGGGATTCGCGGGGGCCGAAGGTATAGCTGCGCTCCTGCAGGTCGCCGTGCTTCACCCGGATGATGCCATCGGCCGCTTCCGTCACCGTTCCCGCGCTGACCGCCCGGACGACGGACTTGTCGAAGCGGGACTTGGCCAGGATGGCGCGCTCGCCCACCTGCTCGCCTTTCCCCACCGCGACTTCGAATCCGGCCTGCAGCCGGAAGACGTCCTCGCCGGGCTCCTCCTCGTGGATGTGCACCGTCGTCTTCCCTCCCTGATGACTCACCTTCACGACGCCGGCGATGTCGGCCAGCTGCGCGGACGTGCGCGGGTTGCGCGCCTCGAAGAGTTCCTCCACGCGGGTGAGGCCCTGCGTGATGTCCGCACCCTCCGCGACGCCTCCCATGTGGAAGGTGCGCATGGTCAGCTGCGTGCCCGGCTCGCCGATGCTCTGCGCCGCGATGATGCCGACGGGCGTGCCGATCTTCACGGTCTTGTTGTCCCCCAGGTCGCGTCCGTAGCACTTGCGGCAGATGCCCTGCTTCGTCTTGCAGGTCATGATGGACCGCACCGCCACTTCCTCGATCTTGTGCTTGTGCATGAGCTCCAGCAGGTCGGCGTCGATCTCCGTGTCGCGCTTGGCGAGCACCGCGCCCTTGGCATCGGCAAGATCCACTCCCAGCGTGCGGCCGAAGATGCGGCTCTCGAACTTCTCGCCGATGCGCTCGGAATCCTCCCGCGTGATCATGTGAATGTCCGTGGATCCGCAATCCTCCTCGCGGATGATGATGTCCTGCACGGCGTCGACGAGGCGGCGGGTCAGGTAGCCGGCTTCGGCGGTCTTCAGCGCGGTGTCGGACTTTCCCTTGCGGCCTCCGTGCGTGGCGATGAAGTACTCCAGGACGGAGAATCCTCCCTTCAGGTTGGACTTGATCGGCAGCTCGATGGTGCGGCCGGAGGGGTTGGCGACCAGCCCCTTCATGCCGCCCAGCTGCGTGACCTGGCCCCAGTTGCCGCGGGCGCCGGAATCGATCACGTAGGTGATGTCGTTCTCAGGAAACTTCAGGAAGCCGCGGACCATGGCGTTGGACACCTCGTTCTTCGTCTCGCTCCAGATGCGGATGGCATGGACGTAGCGCTCGTCGGCGGTGATGAATCCCTTCCAGTAGAAGTTGTTCATCTGGCGGATCTTCTCGTCGGCTTGCGCCACCAGATCCGTGTACTCCGGCGGGACGATGACGTCGCTGGCGGCGACGGAGACCCCCGAGAGGGTGGCGAACCGGAAGCCGATGTCCTTGATGCGGTCGGCGAACTGCACGGTCTCCTCCTCCCCGCAGAGCTCCAGCGCGCGTGCGACGAGGTTGCTGAGCCCCTTCTTGGTGAGCGCCTGCGTCACGTGCCCCAGCCCCTTCGGCATGATCTCTTCGAACAGCAGGCGTCCGACGGACGTCTCGATAATTTCGGTCTTGCCCTCCTCCCCCGCCACCGGCACGCGCACCTTGATGATGGCCTGCAGGTCGACGATGCCCGATTCGTAGGCGAGCAGCGCCTCATCGGGACCCGAGAAGATCATTCCCTCCCCCTTCTTGCCTTCGTGCACTTGCGTGACGAAGTAGCATCCCAGCACCATGTCCTGCACCGGGTTGATGATCGGCTCGCCGGCGGAGGGCTTCAGCACGTTGCGGGTGGACGCCATGAGCGTGCGCGCCTCCTCCTGCGCCTTCTCGGACAGCGGCACGTGGACGGCCATCTGGTCGCCGTCGAAGTCCGCGTTGAAGGCCGTGCAGGCCAGCGGGTGCAGCTGGATGGCCTGTCCCTCGATGAGCGTGGGCTGGAACGCCTGGATGCCGAGGCGGTGGAGCGTGGGCGCGCGGTTGAGCAGCACGTGCTTGTCCTTGATCACCTCTTCCAGGATGTCCCACACCTCCTTGCCGGAGTCCTGGATCAGGCGCTCGGCGGCCTTCACGTTGTGGGCCAGCTCGCGGCGGATGATGGTCCCGATGACGAACGGCTTGAAGAGCTTCATCGCCATCTCCTTGGGCAGGCCGCACTGGCTGAGCTTGAGGTGCGGACCGGCGACGATCACGGAGCGCCCGGAGTAGTCCACGCGCTTGCCCAGCAGGTTCTGGCGGAAGCGGCCCTGCTTGCCCTTGAGCATGTCCGAGAGCGAGCGCAGCTTGCGGCGGTCGCCCGC
>CAYZGJ010000052.1:5202-8611 GCA_964478005.1 uncultured Candidatus Peribacteria bacterium | reverse complement strand
CCTTCCCCCTTCCCTCCATGCGCACTATCGATGACATCCGCTCGCTCCTGGGTGACTCCGCCCATCTCCTCGATCACTCCTGCGGCACCATCAGCCGCGACCGGCTCCATCTGCCCTCGGTGCAGACGGTGGAGGAGGTGTTTGCCATGAGCGACCGGCCCGCCAAGGTCATCAAGAACCTGCTGGACATGTACAACCACGGCCGCCTGGGGGGCACGGGGTACCTCTCCATCCTCCCCGTCGACCAGGGCATCGAGCACTCCGCGGGCGCGAGCTTCGCCAAGAATCCCGACTACTTCGACCCGGAGAACATCGTGCAGCTGGCGCTGGAGGGCGGCTGCAACGCGGTGGCCTCCACGCTGGGGGTGCTGGGGATGGTCAGCAGGAAGTACGCCGGGCAGATCCCCTTCATCGTGAAGCTCAACCACAACCAGCTCCTCACCTACCCCAACACCTTCGACCAGGTGCTCTTCGGTTCCGTGCAGCAGGCCAAGGACATGGGAGCGCTGGGCGTGGGCGCCACCATCTACTTCGGCTCCCCGGAGTCCAACCGCCAGATCACGGAGATCAGTCAGGCATTTGCGGAAGCGCACCGGCTGGGGATGTTCACGGTGCTCTGGTGCTACCTGCGCAGCAGCGGATTTAAGAAGGACGGCGTCGACTATCACCTGGCGGCCGACCTCACGGGCCAGGCCAATCACCTCGGCGTCACCATCGAGGCCGACATCATCAAGCAGAAACTGCCGGAGACGAACGGCGGCTTCCTCGCGCTGGGGCAGGAGTCGTCCTACGGCAAGACCGACAAGCGCGTGTACGAGCAGCTCACGACGGAGAACCCCATCGATCTGACCCGCTACCAGGTGGCTAACTGCTACATGGGCCGCATCGGACTCATCAACAGCGGCGGAGCGTCGGGCGAGAACGACCTGCAGCAGGCCGTGATGACCGCGGTCATCAACAAGCGCGCGGGCGGCGCGGGCCTCATCTCCGGCCGGAAGGCCTTCCAGAAATCGCGGGAGGAGGGAGTAGAGATTCTGAATGCGATTCAGGACGTCTATCTCTGTCCGGAGGTGAGCATCGCCTAGTGCGCGTTTTTCGTTTCTGGTTTCGTTTCTCGTTCTTCGTTTCCCGGTATGGCGACGTTCCAGTCATTCGAAGAGATCGATGCGTGGCAGGAGAGCAGAACGCTGCTCCGCGCCGTGCGCACTATCTGCAACCAGCCTCACGTGAAGCACGATGATGCATTCGTGGGACAAATCACACGAGCAGGACGGTCGGTATCAGCGAATATCGCCGAAGGCTTCGAATCTCTCACTTCCCAGGAATTCATTCGATTTCTCGGATATTCCAAACGCTCCGCAGGGGAAGTCCGCTCCCATTTGTACGACGCTCTGGATGAGCGGTACATCTCCCAACAACAGTTCGACGACTTGGCGGATCGAACGCGAAAGATCTGCAGCATGCTTGCGAAATTGATTCACTATCTGCAGTCCTTGGACAACAATCGCAGGCGCACGTCCTCCTCCTCTCCCCCCACCGCAGAACACCCAAACGAAGAACGAACAAACGAATAACGAAAAACGAAAAACGAAATCACCCTTTCACCGTCAGATGTTCCCTATTCACTATCATCTGCTGCCCGATCGCAAAGAGCGTGGAGACGCCCCAGTAGAGCGAGACGGCCGTGGGCATGGTGAGGGCGAAGAACCCGATCATGAGCGGCAGCGCGTAGAGCATCACCTTCTGCTGCATCTCCTGCGGCGTGTCGACGGCTTTGGTGGTCTTCTTCTCGATCTCTTCGCGCTTCTTCTTGTCCGCGATGTGGAACGTCAGCTTCATCTGGAGGAACTGCAGCACCACCAGGATCGGCGGCGCGATCCACGGGTAGGCGCGCATCAGGTCCAGCCCCAGGAAGCGCGTGTCGAAGGTCCAGCTGAGATTCTGATACGCGGGATAGAGGAGATGCTGCGAGAGTTCCAGGTGCACGCCGTCGCGCACCACGTAGAAGAGCCCGATGAGGACGGGGAACTGGACCAGGAGCGGCAGGCACGATTGGAACGGGTTGATCTTGTGCTCCTTCCACAGCTTCATCGTCTCCTGCTGGAGCTTGACCGGGTCATCCTTGTGCTGCCGGCGGATGGCCTCGATCTTCGGCTGCAGCAGCTGCATCTTCTTCTGTCCCTCCAGCGCGTGCTGCGTGGGGAGGAAGAGGAGCAGCTTCACGATGAGCGTGAGAACGATGATGGCCAGCCCCAGGTCGTAGCCGGGGAGCACGGAGCCGAGGAAGACCAGGGCATTGAGCAGCGGCTTGGTGATGAAGGCGCGGAACATGCGCGTGAAGACGCCCGCCTCGCGGATGGTGAAGTCCGCACTGAGCACCGCGCCCGTCCCGGCCTCCACGTCTTCCAATGTCACGCGGTACGCCCCCGTCTGGGTGAAGGAGGCGGTCTTCCAGGGGCCCAGCGCGTACGTGACGCTCCCGTCCGGCTCGATGGCGGGCACCGGATCGCAGGGGACCGCGGCCTCGGCGGGCGGCAGCGGGACGAAGGCGCCCGTGGCGGAGGCGCGCGCAATGGTGACGGGCGGCAGCGGGCAACGGTCGGGAACCGTCAGAGGCGCCTGCGCATGGTTGTCGATGACCAGAATCGGCGTCTGCCCCTCGCGCAGCGTGGCGTCCTCCATCCGCACCACGACGGGCGGCCGCTCCGTCCGCCCCTCGCGCTCCACGGGGAAGAAGACCTGGAAGATCAGTTGGTAGCTGAGCACGCCCACCGCCACGAGGACCAGCAGGTCCCAGATGCGCTTGGCATTCGTCTTATCGGCCATGGGTCAGGAGGGAGAGGAAGCTGCGGACGTCCGCGTGGATGTCGGCAGAGGGGGCTTCCAGACTAGCGATCCGCGGACTGATCAACAACTGCGCGGAGGGGAAAGTATCGCGATCCTTCACCTGAACGCGCAGGGCCTCCCGCACGCGGCGGCGCATGCGGTTGCGCTTCACAGCGCTCTTGTGCAGTTTGGCGGATGCAAACGTTCCCAGGTACAGTCCCGGTGGCAGCGGCGGCTGCCCCTTGAGCCGCGGAACCCCCGGCAGCCAGCGCACGACCATCGTCCTGCCCTTCCAGACCATGCCTTTGCGCAACAGGAGTTCAGCCGTCTTGCGCCCACGGAGGCGGTGGAGCTTCATGGGAGAGAGCCTAGCGGAAATCTCGCGGCATCGGTACCATCCCCCCATCCCATGGCTCAATTGACGCACGACCAGGTCCGGCACATTGCCAAGCTCGCGCGGCTGCGGCTCAGCGACGAGGAAGTCGCACGGTTCACACCGGAGCTGACGAATATCCTCACGTACATCGATACGCTGCGGGAAGTGAATACTGATGGAGTAGAGCCGACGGCGCAGGTGACGGGG
>CAYZGJ010000052.1:3726-5102 GCA_964478005.1 uncultured Candidatus Peribacteria bacterium | reverse complement strand
AAACTCCGCGCGAAGGAGATCAGCAGTGCGGAACTGACGCAGGCGTGCATCGACCGGATCGAATCGGGGGATGGATCGATCAATGCTGTCGTACATAAAAATTTTGAATCAGCACTTGATGCAGCCAAAAAGTTTGATAACAATTTTGATGCAACCAAGCCGCTGGGCGGCATCCCCTACCTCGCCAAAGACGTCTTCTGCGAAGCGGGTGTTCCCACGACTGCTTGTTCAATTATTTTGCGCGATAAAGACTACCGCCCGCCCTTCGACTCCACCACTACGAAGAGACTGAAAGAGGCGGGAGCCATCAGCATGGG
Organism: uncultured Candidatus Peribacteria bacterium; assembly: GCA_964478005.1. GTDB lineage: Bacteria > Patescibacteriota > Gracilibacteria > Peribacterales > Peribacteraceae > JAKQEM01. The sequence goes on along the minus strand of CAYZGJ010000052.1, from coordinate 4,785 downwards.
AAAAACGAATACTGATGAATTCACCATGGGCGGCAGTACTGAGACGTCCTGCTACGGTGTGACGAAGAATCCCTGGGATACGTCCCGTGTTGCGGGCGGTTCCTCCGGCGGATCGGCGGCGGCCGTGGCGGCGGACGAGTGTCTGTTTTCGCTGGGGACCGATACGGGGGGATCCATCCGGCAGCCCGCGGCGTACTGCGGCTGCACGGGATTGAAGGTCACCTACGGCCGCACCAGCCGCTTCGGCGTGATGAGCATGGCCAGTTCTCTGGATTCGATCGGCGCCTTTACCAAGACCGTCGAAGACATGGCGCACCTCCTGGGAACCATCGCCGGAGCCGACCCGCTCGACGCCACCACGGGCGATGCGCCGGTTCCCGACTATGCGACGGCGCTGACGCAGGAGATCGGAGGAATGCGCATCGGCCTGCCGCAGGAGTACTTCATCGACGGGATGGACCCCGACGTGGAGCAGGCCATCCGGTCTGCAGCGCGAACGCTGGAAGACCTGGGCGCGACCATCGTCGACGTGAGCCTGCCGCACACCCGCTACGCCGTGGCCACGTACTACGTCGTCTGCCCCAGCGAAGTGAGTTCCAACATGGCGAGATACGACGGCATCCGCTACGGACATGGTTCGACAGGCTCACCACAGGTACCGCAGAATCTTCTCGAGTACTACGAACAAGTCCGCTCCGAAGGGTTCGGCCCCGAGGTGAAGCGGCGGATCATGATCGGCACCTATGCGCTCTCCGCCGGGTACTTCGACGCCTACTACCGCCAGGCGCAGAAGGTCCGCACGCTCGTGAAGCAGGATTTTGAGGACGCCTTGCAGCAAGCCGATGTGCTGCTGGCTCCGGTCACGCCCACGCCCGCTTTTGTGATCGGGGCGCATGCCCACGACCCGGTGCAGATGTACCTCGAAGACGCACTCACCATCCCAGCATCGCTGGCGGGCGTTCCTGCGCTTGCCATCCCGTGCGGATGTTCAGGTAGCGGTTTGCCCATCGGCATGCAGCTCATCGGCAAGCACTTTGAGGAAGCAACGATTCTCCGCGC
>CAYZGJ010000052.1:0-3626 GCA_964478005.1 uncultured Candidatus Peribacteria bacterium | reverse complement strand
TCATTTTACATTTCGCATTTCCTCCCTATCATGCCCCCGCCCTGCAGGTCCCGTCCTGCACGGGCGCGCTCCTTGTTTCGCTTTTTTCCGTTTCCCCTCCGTATGTCCTACACGCCTCTCCGCCGCATCTACCTCTTCTCGGATACCTACGGACGCAGCAAGAACCCCTTCGTGCAGGACGACGCCGACGCGCTCATCTCCACCGATTTCCGCTCCTTCCCGCTGGAGAGCTTCCACCGCGAATTCGACATCTACGGACGCGAATCGATCACGGAGCACATGCTCCGGCTGATCTTCGAGCTGCACGAGCACACCCTGTCCTCCACGTATCTGAGCGACGCCGTGAAGAACGAGTACCGCCAGACGACGACGGGCATCTTCATCAACGCCGCGCCGCGCTTGAACAAAGAAAACGGCACGCCCTTCTATCTGGCGCTGGGCGACGGCGTGCGCATCGTGACCACCAACCCCGCCGGCCTCACCAGCATCAAGCACCGGCTGACGGCGCTCTACCACCTGGATAACGACCGGAACGTCGTCTACGGCCCCACGGAACAGTTCCGCAGCAGCTACACGCCCTTCCTCCTCCACCCCGACCACGACATCGATCTCATCGAGGACGATCTCAGCCTGATCCCCGACGAGCCGGCCGACCGCTGGGAACTGAGTTACGTCGACCGTTACGGCAACATGATCACCCACGCGCACGACGTGGAGCGCCAGTGGGCGCAGATTGAGGCGGCGGCCGACGAGAACAACGCCGTGAAGCTGATCATCGGCAATGTGAGCCAGACGGCGTACCTGGGCTCGAGCCTGAAGGACGCCGACCCCGGCGCGCTGGTGGTGTACAAGAACAAGAACATCGACATCCTCCGCAAGTGGATGGCCGATGAGGACAGCTACACGCGTCTGTACCGCTCCGCGTACCTGCAGTTCAGCAAACCCGATGTCGGGGCGCGCATCCGGATCGCGGACTAGCGTCCTGGGCGTTTTGTGGCATCGCACAATGGAGAAATGCACCGCGATGTGTTATAGAAGCATCCATAATGCCGCCGATGTTCCCTGCGCCGGATCGCCCCTCCCGTGTCCTCCGGTGCCACGCGGGATTCACGCTCACCGAGCTCCTCCTGAGCATGGGGATCATCAGCGTGCTCTCCACCATCGTCATTGCGGCCATCGGCCCCCGGGAAGCGCTGCTGCGGGCCCGGGACGCCCAGCGCGCGCATAACGTGAAGCAGCTCACCAGCGCCTTCGACCAGTACGTCATCGGAGGGACCGGCGCCCTCCTGCACGAGAACCGGCTCGGCACCGGCACCGGCATGCTCGCCACGCCCATCTGCATCGAGGGAATGACGCGCGACCGCAGCTGCATCAACATCGACACCCTGGTGGAGGCGGGCATCCTTAATGGCATTCCGCAAGACACCGCCGAACCCTGCCCCACGCTCTCGGGCTACGCCGCCTACCGGGAGGAGGACCGCGTGCGGATCGTGGCGGACCACGTGGGCAGGCTGCGGGGCGACGTCACCATCAACCGCTGCATCATCGATACGGTGGCGCCCGATATCCTGCACATTCAGATGACGCTCTTTGCCGATACCGCCACCATCACCTGGCAAACCGACGAACCTGCCCGGACCCGCGTGGAGTACGGCCGGCTCAGCGAACCCGTGGATCAGAACCGCACCTCGGACACGACGACCTGGAAGACCGATCACACCGTCGTACTCCACGGCTTACGCGATTATACCTATTATCATTTCAACATCGTCGTGTGGGACCCGGCCTTCAATGAGCACACCTCCCGCATCCTCACATTCCTGACGGGAGACACGACGGCGCCGCAACTCATCGGCGTTCCCCACGTCACCGTGACCGACCGGACCGCCACCGTTACATGGGAGACCGACGAGGCATCGGACACGCAGGTTGCCTTCGGCTTCGACGAAACGTACGGGCAACTGAGCGAATTGCGGGATGCCAACCCGCGCGTCACGATGCATACCGACACGCTGATGGGACTGACGCCCCTTACGCTCTACCACTATCAGGTTCTCTCCCGGGATGCCGAGAACAATCGCCTGGAGAGCACGGACTTCACCTTCACCACCCTGCCGGATACCACGCCGCCGGTGATCAGCGGCATAGAAACAGAGATCAACGGCACCACGGTCACGTTCCGGTGGATGACGGACGACCCCGCCACCAGCCAGGTGGCGTACGGGACGGATACGTCCTACGGGAACGCGACGCTGCTCGACCCGGCCCTCGTCACCGAGCATGTCGTCACCGTTCCCGGCCTCCTGTACGAAACCCAGTACCACTTCCAGCTCCGGTCTCTGGATGATGCCGTGCCCGATCCCAATCTCGGCGTCTCCGCCAACATTCCGCTCCTCATCGAGGACGTGGACGCACCCGTCATCGACCCGAATGCCATCACCGTGGTGGCCACACACCAGAGCGCCGTCATCGGCTGGACGACCGATGAAGCGGCGACCGGGCGGCTGGAGTACCGCGTAGGCACCGGACCGTGGACCGCCGCCACGATGAGTCCTTCGGGCCTCAGCCACTCCGTGACGCTGGAAGGCCTCGCCTACAATACCACCTACACCTTCCGCATCACGTCGCGCGATGCCGCCGGCAACGAGAGCGTGACGGAGGAGCGGACGTTCACCACCGAGCACCTCATCCAGAACGTGACGCTCAGCAATCTCACGGATACGAGCGTGCGCGTCCGGTGGGATTCGGCCATCAGCGCGCAGGGGTACATCTCCTCTTCCCTCTGTCCCGTCGCAGGCTGCCCCATCAACATGAGCAGCATCTCCAATTGGGTGCACACGTCTCCCGGCGCCTTCGCCTTCACCCATACGGTCGACGTGACGGGCCTGTTGCCCGGGCGGACCTATATCTTGCGCCCCGTGCTCCGCTGGGGGTCTCCCTACCAGTACGCCGTGGCATACACCACCGTCACGCTACTCACCGACGCCACGCCGCCGGTCATCTCCGGCGTGAGCCTGCTGGACAACCGCCGCAACATCCCCAACCCCACGCTGCAATGGAACACAGACGAACTGACGAGCGCGGTGGTGGAATTTGGCCCTACCAACGCCTATGGACAAACCTCCGGCCCCATCGACCTGAATCCAATGAAGACGAGCGGCCATAGCTACACCTTCCCGGATCTTCCGATGAATGCGCCGACTTTCTTCCGCATCACGGCCGTCGATGCGGCGGGCAATGACCGCACGTACGCATCAGCATTCACGACGGATGACATCGCCCCCTCGCTGGTGGGCACCTGGTCGATCTCGAGCATCACGCAAACCAGCGCGACCATCACCTGGGAGGTGGATGAAATCGCCAATCCCATCGCCTACTGCGGCACCTCTTCGACCAACCTGACCAATTGTTCGGACTGGGCCTACAACTGGACCCAGCCCGGGACGTGGAGTACGACGCAGACCCGCACGATCTCCGGTCTGCAGCCCGATACCACATACTACGTCCGCCTCTACTCCCGCGATGCCTCCACCGGTTCCGCCGGTTCGCCGGTGAATCAGTGGAACTCCGGTGAGCCCTTCACCATCACGACGCTCCCCGCCGTGCCCCCGCCGCCCGACACCACC
>CAYZGJ010000051.1:0-8693 GCA_964478005.1 uncultured Candidatus Peribacteria bacterium | reverse complement strand
CTCCAAATGGCAATGAATATTATTTAGAAAGTGGCAGATGTTGGTTGTACACTGAAAAAGTAATGCAAAAGGCTGCAGAGGAAGGGCGTTTATGGTTTGGTAAAAGTGGCAAAGGTGTTCCCAGGCTAAAGACGTATTTAAATAGTAAGGAAAGAGGTCTTACTCCAGAAACAATATGGTTTGCTAGAGATGCTTCAACAAATGAGGCGGCAAAAAATGATTTTAAGGATCTTTTTGAAGGTAATGCAATATTTGATACACCTAAGCCAGTTGAGCTTATTAAATTTGCAATGAAAATAGGCTGTAAAGAGGGGGTAGTTTTAGATTTCTTTGCAGGTTCCGGCAGCACCGCTCATGCTGTCATGGCATTGAACGCGGAAGATGGTGGCAATCGCCAGTGCATTTCTATTCAGTTGCCTGAGGTATGCCGTGAAGGCACAGAAGCACGAAAGGCAGATTACAAAAACATTGCCCAACTTGCTCGCGAGCGCATCCGCCGCGCAGGAGAGAAGATCCAGAAGGAATCTGAACATGATATTGATATCGGCTTCAAAGCATTCCGGGTACGGCCGAGTAACTTCAAAATCTGGGATCCGGTATACAAAGGCGTGGAGGAGCTGGAAAAGCAAATGGAGTTGTTTGATGATCCATTGGCGGAAGGACATACGGATGAAGGGATTTTGTATGAACTGATGCTGAAGAACGGTTTGAGCCTCACGACTCCACTGGAAAAGATAGAGACGAAGGACGGTTCATACTATCGCCTCCGGCCGTCCGGTTTAGAAAAGGACAGCCCTGTGATTCTTCTCTGCATTCAGAAAGAAGTATCCGAAGCCCTGGCCGCGCAGATGATTGCGGAGAAGCCCGACAAGTTCATGTGCATTGATCGTTGTTTTGAGCATGACGAAGTTTTACTTACCAACACCGTCCTGCGGATGGAGCAGGAGGGAACGGAATTTTCCTTTGTGTAATATGAAAATCTCGAATATATCTATTCAAAATTTTCGGTCAGTTCAAAAGGCTAACATCAGTCTCAAGGGGCTAAATCTATTTGTAGGGCAAAACAATCATGGAAAAACAAATATCATGGAAGCGATAGAATGGTTTTATAATGGAAAAAAATCGCCGCCAGAATTAAAATTCAACCGTGAAAAAGAATTAGAAATATTTGTAGAGATTGAATTTGTAGGGGTTCAACAAGGTATAGCAACAATGACAACAGAGACGCACCAGACAAAACTAAAAAAGCTGATTGGAGATGTTGATAGTGTAAAAATACGGAAAAGCAGTATCGACCATAAAAAATACTTTTGGATAAATGGAGAAGAGCTAAAAAATCCCGCAGGATTAGACAGCGCATTGAATGAATTTTTACCTAAATTAGAATTTGTCCGCGCAAAAGCAAAATTAGAAGAGGTTTCATTATATAAAGCTACTTCTCCAATAGGACAAATGCTTGCAGGAGTGCTGGCAACAATTGTTGAAGAAGATGATCACTATAAAGATTTTAAGAATCAATTTTCAGATTTGGTAGAGAGCGAAGAGTCAATTGTGGGAAAGGAGTTGTCAAAACTGGGAAAACAAGTTGAAAAATACCTACAGAAGCAATTTCCCGAAGGAACTAAAGTCAAATTTTCAGTAGAAACACCGCGATTTGATGATCTATTTAAAAACTTTGTGACAGAGGTGGATGACGGAATTCCTACTTATGCTGAGGAAAAAGGAGACGGGATGCAGAGAGCAATAATGTTAGCCATTATTCAGGCATATGCAGAATTTCGAAAACAAAAAGGTGAAGGGAAAACATTTCTGTTTTTAATAGATGAAGCTGAACTGCACCTGCATCCATCAGGGCAGCGAGCCTTGAAAAAGGCACTACAGGATATAGTTAGTGAAGGCGACCAGGTAATTGTAAATACCCATTCTTCAGTATTGATAGTGGATGATGAGGAGCAGGAAATTTTTAAAGTAGAAAAAGCAGGTGGGGTAACTGATATTCAGCGAGCACCCGAAGAGGAAAAATCTCAAATAATTTTTGAACTCCTTGGTGGAAGTCCAGCCGATCTGCTATTCCCACGCAATTTCTTAATTGTTGAGGGCAAAAGCGAATTTCACTTTATTAAAGCATTAATACAGCGTTTTTACCGGGCAACCCATAAAGGCATTCATGTAGTATTTTCAGGAGGCGATATAACAGAGCAAGAAGGATCACTATTAGGTATCCATAAAGTTTTTACACCCTTGGCAACGTGTGATAATCCAATCTATAAAGAAAAAGTGGTTATCATTTGTGATAAGCCAAATTCTAAACAAGAAGCAAAGTACAAAATTTTTCGGGAAGGTTATCCCTATCTAAAGGAGGATGATCAAATTTTTGTGTTACCTTACTGCTGTCTCGAAGAATATTATCCCGCGCCTTGGGTAAAGAATGCACAAGAAATTGCAACGATGCAGGGCAATGGTGAGAAGGCTGATTATGCTAAAAAAGTTGCAAATGAAATAACTCAAGAAGTTTTTGAAAGTCAGATGCAGAAAATATTTTCAGCACTCCAAGCATGTCATGCGAAAGCATTTAATCCATGAAGCTCCACTTCGACCCGTCCCAAGGCTACCAACTTGACGCAGTATCCGCTGTCGTGGACGTGTTCACGGGGCAGCCGCTGATGAGCGACGGGTTTTCAGCGCAATTAGCACCGACGCAGGGCAGTTACAGCATCGAGGGCGATCTGGTAATGGGGAACGGCTTGCAGCTTGCTCCTGAAACAATCGCCAAGAACACGCTCGAAGTGCAGGAGCGGCACAAGCTCGAAGCGTCCGAAAAGGACGGGGAACTTCTGAAAGACGGACTAAATTTTTCCGTAGAGATGGAAACGGGCACGGGAAAAACGTATGTGTATCTCCGCACGATTCATGAACTGCATAAACAATACGGCTTCAATAAGTTTGTGATCGTGGTGCCGAGCCTTGCGATCAAGGAAGGCGTGGAAAAGAACCTGCGCATCACGAGAGAGCACTTTGATTTGCTCTATGGAAAGCCGGAAATGGACTGGCATGTGTACGACAGCAAACTGAAAAACCAGCGCAAGCGCAGCATGATCCGCCAGTTTGCGCGAACATCGGCACTGCAAATACTCGTCATCAATATCGATTCGTTCGCCAGTGACGACAACATCGTCAACATCGAGGCTGAGGACGGCATTGCGCCCATTCAGTACCTTGCCGCCTGCAATCCCGTGGTGATCGTGGATGAGCCGCAGAATATGGAGACAGAGAAACGTAAGGCTGCTCTTGCGAGCCTCAATCCGCTCTGCACGCTCCGCTACAGCGCAACGCACAAGTACCATTACAACTTGCTCTACAAGCTCGATCCCGTCAAAGCCTATGATTTGGGACTCGTGAAGAAGATCGAAGTGGATAGCGTCCTGACGCAGGACAGCTTTAATGCGGCATTCGTGGAAGTGCAGAAGATTAGCAGTGCAAAAAACAAATTGACGGCCAAGCTCTGCATAGAAGCTGCCACCAATACAAGCGTGACGCGCAAGGAGGTGACTGCCAAAGTGGGCGATAACTTGTATCAACTCTCGGGCAACCGCGACGTCTACCGCGAGGGATGGGTGATAGACGAAATTGACGTATCAAGCGAGTCCGTGACGTTCACGAACAAAAAGACGCTCACACGAGGGCAGGATACGGGAGACAACCGCGAGGCGATTCAAAAATTTCAGATTCGCCGCGCCGTGCTGAACCACTTGGAGAAGGAAAAGAGGCTGCAACCCCACGGCATCAAGGTGCTGACACTGTTTTTTATCGACCAGGTGAACAATTACCGGCAGTACAACGAAGACGGCTCGGTGAGTGACGGCAAATTCGCGCAGTGGTTTGAAGAAGCCTACCGTGAAGCCATAGCCAAGCCGCAGTTTCAGGGAGTGCTCAATGCAGAAGTGGCAGATTTACACAACGGCTACTTCGCGCAGGATAAAAAAGGGCAATGGAAGGACTCGCGCGACACGGGAGGCGAGGGCGGCAGCACGGCAGCGGACGCGGATGCGTACGAGCTGATCATGAAAGACAAGGAACGCCTTCTGTCATTCGGTACGCCGCTCCGATTCGTCTTCAGCCACTCGGCATTGCGCGAGGGGTGGGATAACCCGAACGTCTTTCAGATTGTCACTCTCAATACCACACAGGGAACGATTCGCAAGCGTCAGGAAATCGGACGAGGTCTGCGCCTGCCTGTCAATCAGGAGGGATACCGCATACACGACGGCAATTTGAATGTGTTGACCGTGGTTGCAAACGAAAGTTACGAAGATTTTGCCGGGAAACTCCAAAATGAAATTGAAGAGGAGTGCGGCGTGTCCTTCACAGGACGCATTCAAAATAGGGGAGAGAAGCGATCCGTCACCCTCAAGAAGGGCTACAAACTGGATGAAAACTTCAAGGACTTGTGGGAGCGGATTAAGCATAAGACGCGCTACCATGTGCAGTATTCGAGTGATGAACTGATTGCAGAAGCAGCCAAAGCGTTTTCAGAGGTCAGTATTTCCGCGCCGCGCCTGCTTTCGGTACGGGTACGGCTGCAGATGTCCGAGGAGGGCATAGAGACGCGTCTGACATCCGCCGATGAAAAGCTGGTACAGACTGAAATTTCCCATGTCCCCGATGTAGTGAACGAGATTCACAAGAAGACGCGCATTGGCCGCCCGACGATCAAGCGCATTATCGCCCAATCCGGAAAAGCCACGGACATGGCCGTCAACCCGCAGCAGTTCATTGATGAGGCCGCCAAAGCCATGATTACTACCATGAAGAAACTGCTTGTGGACGGAATCAAGTACGAAAAGCTGGCGGGAGAGGAGTGGGAAATGCAGCTGTTTGAGAATGAAGAACTGGAAGCCTACTTGAGCAATGTGTACACGGTCGAGAAACAGGAAAAGACGCTCTGGGATTACATTCAGGTCGATTCCACGGTGGAACATACCTTTGCAAAGGACTTGGAAAGCCGCGAAGACGTACAATTTTTCATCAAGCTGCCGTGGTGGTTCAAGATCGATACTCCGCTCGGCGGGTATAACCCCGATTGGGCAATTGTATTTGAAGGGGACAAGCGTGTGTACTTTGTGGCTGAAACAAAGGGTGAAGGACAGGAATTGCGCGAATCAGAGCAGATGAAAATTACATGCGGCACGAAACACTTTGCCGAATTTCCGGATGTTCAGTATCAGCAAGTGACAAGCGTCCATGACATACGTATCGCAGACTGAGACGACGATCGTTACAGAATACGATACCCCCCCGTCCCCTCCTCAAACTCCAATCGCGATTTGTCTTCCTTTAGAAGGGTGACGATTTGGGCGGCCAGCGCTTCGGGTGCGATCATGCGTTGTTCCTTTTCCTTCAGCGCTTCTCCTTCCACGCCGTGGCGCGCCAGCGGGGTGTCCGTCGGGCCGGGGTAGAGGCGGACGATACGGTGTTGCGGATACTCTTGTTCGAAGAGATCGAGCATGCGGTCCGCCGTCCCTTTGGCGAGTCCGTAGAGCGCGGGGTCCGCGGGCGGGAGGAGCGCGTGGCGCGAGAGCATCTGCACGATGGTTGCCGTGGGGGCGAGGCGGGGGAGCGCGTGTTTCAGCATCAGCCAGGACCCTTTCACATGGGCGCCCATCAGCAGGTCGAAGTCCTCCGGGGTCGAATCGAACAGTGCGCCGCGGCGCATGACGCCCGCGTTATTGATAAGGAGGTCGATGGGTGCGGGGATCTGCGCGAGTGCTTGTTCGATGGATCGCGGATCGGTGATATCGGCTTGGATGGGCGTGACGCCGGGGCGGGGATCGGCCGGCCGGAGATCGAGTCCGTAGATCAATGCCCCTTCGGCGGCGAGTGCTTCCGTCAGCGCAGAGCCGATGCCGGAGCCCGAGCCCGTGAGGACGACGGTGGTGCCGCGCAGCTGCATGCCGCGGAGTATACGCGTCCGTCGCGCGTCTGTACAAAATCGTCCCGTTGCTGGATTGTCACGATCGGTGCGCGTACCATGCGGGTGACGGTTCCCCGATCTCCCATGATGATCGAATGCTCGGATGACGACTTTCACCGGCTGCTGCTGCTGGCTTCCATCGGGGAGCGCGTGCGCAACGACTGGATCGGGCAACAGCAGTGGACGGATGCGCAGCAGCGGGACGCCGACGTGCTGATGGACCTGTGCGCGCGCGCCGCGAACGGACGCTTCGCGGATCTGGTGATGCAGGATCCGGACACCGGGGAGTGGGTGCCCTCGCCCGCGCTGGAAGCGGAGACGGACCGCGCGCTGGGCGATTACGACGAGGAGGTGTTCTGGGATCAACTGGTGCTGCGCATGGCGCGGCGCGACCTGGTGGCGGAGTATGGGCGGGAGGCGCTGGAACGACTGGCGCCCGGCCACCGGCAGCTGGCCGAGGAGGCCATGGTGCATTACTACGAACGGGAGATCGACCGCAACGGCATTGCCCGCCTGCAGGTGCCAGAGGAGCAGCGTGCTCCCGTCCGTTCCGTGCAACGGCACAATCCGCCCGCTCCATCCACCGAAAACGCCCTGCGGGATCTTGAGTGATCGGGGAACCGTCGTAGCATGGGGACATGTGTCTGCGTTCCCCCTGCCCGATGACCGCCGCCCGTTCCGTGTCCCTCTTCGTCGCTCTGCTCCTCGCCGGCCCCGTGGCGGCGCAGGAATTCTCCGACGTGCCGTCCGACCATGCATTCGCTTTCCACGTCCGCGCGCTCGCAGCGCGGGAGATTGTCCGGGGCAATCCGGATGGAACCTATCATCCTGCCGGCGTCATCAATCGCGCGGAGATGCTGACGCTGCTCTACCGCGCGGCGGGCCGGACGCCGGATGCGGAGGCGCGGGGGTGCTTCGATGATGTGGCGGGCGGCAGCTGGTACGAGCCGGTGGTGTGCGATGCCGTCGCAGCGGGATTCGTGTCCGGGTACCCGGACAGGACGTTCCGCCCCCAGCAGACGGTCAACCGCATGGAGGCGCTGAAGATGATCCACACCGTCCTGCAGCTGCCACTTCCGGATGCGATTCCGCCGGGAGTGACACTCCGGTACGACGATCTCGATGACCGGGCGTGGTACCTGCCGTACGTCGCCGGCGCATTCCGGCGGGGGATCATCCCGATCGCCGGACAGGAGGGGCCGCAACTCCTGCCCGGGCAGCCGCTCGCGCGCGGGGAAGCCGCCGCGTACCTCGCCAACGCCTTGGGCCTGACGGTGGTCATCCCTGTCACCGAGGGGAATGTATCGTCCTCCGCTTCTTCCTCCATCTCCACCGCTTCCGCTCCTTCCGGCGGAGCAGCCACCTCCGTCGCGACCTCCGCGTTCTCCACCATCGACACCTCCTTCCCCTTCACCGCGCAATCGGCGCACGTCGTGCGTTTCACTATCCGCGAACCGGTGACGGGCGAGCTGCGCGCGACGGTGGACCCCGGGCGCGGCAAGCCGGGCCTGACGTGCCGCCTCTTCCGCATGGAGGCGGAGAGTGGCTTCTCCACTGAATACTACCTGGGGCAGGTGACGGGGAACGACTGCGTCCTCCGCGCCGCGCTTATCGCATCCGCCTACCAGTTGGAAGTGCGACCCGCGGAGCAGGGTGCGCCGTTCACCGTTGACGGCAACATTGTCACCGGCGACGGGAACGACGGATTTTCCGAAGCGGTGACGCTGAGTCTGCGCAAGACGCGCACAGGCATCCTGGAGGACGGCGACATCGCCGACTGGTACACCTTCCGACTCGACCGCCCGCAGTCGCTGACCGTGGAGGCGGACGGCAGCGGCACGGAGTGCATGGTGTATGCGCTGGAGGATGTCGATCTTTTTGGCTTTGCCGGGCCATCGTGTAACATGCTCTACGACTATCCGCGCGGGACGTACGTCATCGGCCTGCGGCGGCGCGACGCGCGCGCGGGACGACTGACCTTCTCTCTCGGGCTGCGGTGAGCGTCGAAGGTTGAACACAGGCGATGTTCATCACATCACAATTTGCACAGGAAAGCCGCACCATTCGCTTCACAAGACGTGCGGCTCACTTACAATGATGTCCATATCTTATTTCTTTCCCCATCCGTTCATGCCAGTTAAGAAGAAAAAGGCAGCTACGAAGAAGAAGGTCGCTGCCAAGAAGCCCGCGAAGAAGGCAGTCCGCAAGGTCGCTGCCAAGAAGCCCGCGAAGAAGAAGACGGTGAAGAAGACGGCGAAGAAGACGGCGAAGAAGGCGGTCCGCAAGCCGGCCGCCCGCAAGGCCAAGAGGAAGTAAATCGGTGCGACCACCGAAGAGAGACGCCCTCCCTGCGGGGGCGTTTTTTTGCGAGATCCGATAGGGCGACATTTGCAACAGCAAGCCATCCCCTTCTTTTCATCCTATTACTCTTCTCCCTCCTTTTTCTCCTTGTTCTCCCCCTCCCTTCTCCTCTTCTTGCCCCTCTCCTCCTCTCCTCCTCGCAGCATCACTGCCCCGTCCTTCGCATCGATCGTGACCGCATCTCCTTCCCCGATCTTCCCTTCGATGATCCGCAGGGAGAGCTCGTCGAGGATCAGTTCCTGGATGACGCGCTTGAGCGGGCGCGCGCCGAAGTCGGGATCGAACCCGCGCGCGGCCAGCAGTTCCTGTGCGGCATCGGTGAGCGTGACCGAGATGCCCTTCTCCGACAGGCGGCGCGTGA
>CAYZGJ010000050.1:0-9186 GCA_964478005.1 uncultured Candidatus Peribacteria bacterium | reverse complement strand
CCCCTTCCAGGGGCTTTCCCCAAAGCTACCGGCTCTGCCGGTAGTTGCTGACTTGGTCACTCATCCGAGAAAAATCCCAGGGTACCTCGCACTGATTGCTGCGACTACATATGCATGTCTTCAACAGAATAGTCCGCAAGGAGTTGAATTGGAGTTGGGAAACGCCACTGCCACCACCTTGAAAGCCTCCGTTGATCCCAGTCAATCAGAGATCATGGTACCGGAAGTGGCAAACACTCAAGAATAAGCACCACATTTGAAGTGGCATTCAATCTATCCATACACTGCAAACCCTTCCCCGATGCAAGGCCTCGCTGCTTTTCCGAAAATGACTTTTCCGCTATACTGAGACGATACCTACACCCACTCCATGACCCCCTCCTCCCACGCCGCTCCGGCCGCCACCCGCGGCCTGCACATTCTGGAAGAGAAACCCGCCGCCAAGCGCGCCTTCCAGGAAGCGCAGGGCTGGCCCGCAGAACCGCGCCGTGCGCTGCTGTGCATCCCCACGGGGGTGAGCGACGCGCTGGGAGGGGCGCTGCTGATGGAGATGCTGCCGGGCCTCCTGCAGATGCCCGTGCAGATCGCCGTCCTGGGAAAGGGACCGGCATCCTACGGGCAGAAGCTGACGGAGCTCGCCCGGCAACACGGACACCGCCTGACCATCGTCCCCGATGCGGAACAGGCGCGCGCAGCCATGCTCCTGGCGGCGGATATGTCGCTGTTTCTGATCGACCCCCAGGCGCTGCCGGAACTGGACTCCTGCCGCAGGGTCGGCGCGGTTCCCGTCGCGCTCCGGACCGGCGCCCTGCAGAATTACGATCCCAACCAGGAGAGCGGCACCGCGTTCCTCTACGACTCCCCCACCGTCTGGCACGCCTTCGCCGCGGTCGTCCGTGCGCTGGAAACGTACCGCTTCCCGTATGACTGGAAGACGATCCAGAAGCACGATCTGACGTAATTGATAATGGATAATGGATAATGGATAATGGATAATGGATAATGAAATGGGAGAGGGAATTTCAGGAAGAAAAATGATGGTTCATGCGTCAGTATCCATTGTCCATTATTCATTCTCTCGTATGCAGTTCACCGCCTCCGTCGTGCCCGGAGCAGGACGCGGTACCACCATCGGCTCCCCCACCCTCAATCTGGATCTGGACGACGTCCCGCCGGCATTGGAAGAAGGCATCCATGCCGCGTGGGCATTCGTCGATGATCGCAGGCATCCCGCGGCACTGTTCTTCGGGCCGCGCCCCGTCTTCGACGACGCGCGCGCCTGCGAGGTCTACCTCATCAGCGGTCCGCCCGACCGGACCCCGGAAACCCTCACGGTCAGGGTGATCGGCTTCCTGCGGCCCGTTGAAGATTTTGACAGCGTGGAGGAGTTACAGGATCAAATTGCCGTCGACGTGGCCAAAGCGCGTGCTATGCTGGCTGCCGATGATTCTGCGAACCATGAAAGCGCTGATTCCTGACCGCAGCCCCCTGCGCCTGGGCTGGCACCGGAGCAAAGCGCTGGCAGCGGCGTTGCGCGAGGGATTTCCCGCGCGCCGGCTCGAAGTGACCGGCATCACCGGCACCGACGGCAAGACGACGACCGTCGCGATGCTCCACCACATCCTCCGGCACACCGGTCGGATCGCAGGAGCGGTGACGACCACGCACTTCACCATCGGGGAACAGGCGGAGCGCAACGTGACCCAGAAGACCTCCATCAGTCCGTTCCAACTGCAGAAGCTCCTGCGACGGATGGTGCGGGCGGGCTGCACCCATGCGGTCATCGAGGTATCTTCCCACGGCCTGGTGCAGGGCCGGGTCCAGCATATCTTCCCCCGGGTCGCCGCCGTGACCAACTTGGCGCCGGAGCACCTCGATTACCACAAGACGATGGAACAGTACACGCGGGACAAGGGGCTGCTCTTCCACATGCTCCGCGGCAAGGGAGTGAAGGTCATCAATCAGGGAGACGATTCGTACGAGGTCTATCGATCGATCCCCTCGGCAAAAACCATCACCTACGGCGCCAGCGGCAGCAACCTCTGGGCCACGCGGATCGAGACAACGGAGAAGGGCGTGACCGCCGAGATCCACCGGAGCCGGGACGCATCCGAGCAACTGACGCTGCCCGTCGCCGGCACGTTCAACGTGGAGAATGCCCTCTGCGCGATGGGCTGCGCGATGGGATTGGGCATTCCACTGGAACAGTCGCTGGAGGCACTGGCCAGCTTCCCCGGCGTGCCGGGCAGGCTGGAGGAGATCGACGAAGGGCAGCCGTTCCGCGTGTTTCTCGATTTCACCGTGACCGTGCAATCGTACGAGAAAGTCCTCAAGACGCTGCGCGCGATGGCGGGCGGCAAACGGGTACTGGTGCTCATGGGGGCCTGCGGCAATCGCATGCGGGAGAAGCGGCCGGATCAGGGGCGCGTATGCAGCGCGCTGGCGGACGTCGTCGTGGTGACCAGTGACGAAACGTACGGGGAACCCTACGCGCGCATCATCGACGACCTCTGGTCGGGCATCGATCAGAGCAGGACGGAGGCGCACCGCATCGAAGACCGCACGGAAGCGATCGCATTCATCCTGCGACAGGCGCGGCCGGGCGACATCGTGGCCCTCTGCGGCATGGCGGGCGTCACCACCATGATGACGGCCAAGGGGCAGATCCCGTGGGATGAAGACGCGATCGTGCGGAATGCATTGCGTTCGATGTGAAGGATTCCCCCATCATCGCCGGCGTGGATGAGGCGGGGCGCGGACCCCTGGCGGGCCCCGTGGTGGCGGCAGCCTGCGTCCTCCCCTGCCCCACGTTGCAGATCGGTGAGGGAAGATGGCAGATTTCCTTCGCGCATGCACAACCCGTAGAGACGCAAAATTTTGCGTCTTCCACCTCCAAACCACCGTCCCGCTGCATCATCGGCGACAGCAAACAGATGACCGCCGACGAACGGGAAGCAGCATTCGTCGTTTTGACACAACAATGTATCTGGGGAACGGGCATCGTGGAAGCGGAGACGATCGACCGCATCGGCATCCTGGAGGCGACGCAAGCAGCCATGCAGCAGGCCGTCGCGATGCTCGCGGAGCGCGTTCCCCCCACCTACCTCCTCATCGACGGACGCGACACGTTTTGGTTCGATTACCCGCACAGTTCGATCATCCGGGGCGACAGCCTGGAACCGGTCATCAGCGCTGCCTCCATCATTGCAAAAGTCACCCGCGACCGGCTGATGATCGAGGCGGATCACCAATTCCCCGTCTATGGATTTGCCCGGCACAAAGGCTACGGGACGCCGGAGCACCGGGAGGCGATCGCACAATGCGGACCATGTTGCATGCACCGGAATACGTTTCTGAAATGACCACGCCGCACCGCCCAAGGACCATCACGTTTCAAAAAGTATTGGTCATTGGGATTGGGTCATTGGTCATTTCCATGCCTTCCAACCCACCACCACACCCCCGCCCCGATCAGGAAAACGGGAATCGTCAGCACCTGCCCCGGCGTCAGCGTGAAGAATCCAAATGCAAGAACACCGTACGGCTGGTCGCGGAGGAATTCGAGCAGGAAACGCAGCACTCCGTACATAATCAAAAAGAGCGCGAAGGTACGGCCGGGCAACGAGCCGGGATGACGCACGTGCAGGAAGCAGACCGATGCGATGAGGAGATCTTTGGCGACGGCATACAGCTGCGTGGGATGCCGCAGCCCCTCGACACCCGGAATGGCGATGCCCCACGGGAGGGTGGTGACCGTACCGTAGACCTCCAGATTGATGAAGTTGCCGATGCGTCCGAAGGCGAGACCGATCGCGGCGGGGATGACAATACTATCCGCAACGGCCCACCTGTCCTCCATCGTCCGATGGCGCAACGCCCACCACAATGCAACCGCTACGCCGATCATCCCCCCGTGCGATGACATCCCCCCTCGCCATACGGCGAGGATCTCCACCGGATGAGCCAGGTAATAGCCCGGCGCGTACAAGAGAACGTAGCCCAGCCGGCCCCCGATCAGCACGCCGAGCACCCCGGCGGCGAGCAGCCGGGACCATTCGTCGGCGGACACCTGCAGGGCACGGAAGCGCTGCAGCCGCGGCAGCAGCCACCACGCCACGAGAAAGGCCGCCAGATAGAGGAGTCCGTACCAGTGGATCTGCCAGCCGAAGAGCGACAGGGCGACGGCGCGGGAGGGGAAGAGCTCAATCATCGGAGGCGGGGGGACACGAGACGCGGTAGAGGAACGGTTCGCGGACAGGGACCAGGCACGCATCGCCCAGGACCGTCCGGGCGATCGCACCGTAGTGCGAGCGGAAGAACGCGGAGACGAAGAGGTACGTCGGCTCCGGCAGCATGCGCAGGAACGCCCGTCGCTCGTCCGCGCTGCCCAGCAGGAACGATTCCCACTCCTGATACGACCACGGCGCATCGAAGAGACCCGGTCCTCCCACGCGGTGACGCGGCAGCCAGCCGCGCAGCACGACCGCCGACCGGTTCTCCAGGCTGAGGATCAGTGCATCGTCGGGGACGAGGCCGGGCATCCGCGCCACCGCGGCATACGTTTCCGGCAGGATGATGGGACCGCGCGTGCGCATCACCAGCACCAGCACGATCCCCTGTGCGACGAGCAGCGCGATAAGAAGTCCCCTCATCCATTCCTGCCGCCACCGCAGCCAGACGAAACGCATGCCGATCGCCGCGAAGGGGAGGAGGAAGAAGTCGAGCTGCAGCAGGAAGCGGCGGTAGAAGAAGAGCCGCAGCAGGACGAAAGCCGCGCTCCACAGGAACGCCAGCTGCCACAGCGTCCAGCGCTCCCGCCGCACGTTCACGAACCATCCGACGATGCCCAGCGCCAGCAGGATGCCGGAGGTCTGCAGGTAGAAGAGCGGGCCGGGAAAGCTGCCCGCCGCCGCCTGCGACCGGTCGAGCAGCGCCGGCACGTGGACGAGCACCGCATCCTGCCAGATAGGCGCGTACGTCGCGGCGCCAATGATCAGGATCACCACCCCCATCCCTATCATCACCACCATCCGCGGCACATCGTAGAGACGCAACATGTTGCGTCTCTCATCATCCCCCCCGCCACCCGTGGACCGGGCAAATGGCAATACGGGCAGGATGATCCACGTCAGGAACGCCAGGCCGAACAGCAGCCCCGTCTGGTGGTGCGTGGCGACGGTGAGGATGCCCAGCGGGACGCTCCACCACGAGCGGCGCTCCAGCGCGGCGAAGGCGAGGACCATCCAGAGGAGCGCGGCGTACGTCTTCCAGTACATCGCGGCGAAGCCGTCGAAAGAGGCGACGGAGAGGAGGAATGCAAGCAGCGTGAGCAGTCCGATGGTCCGGTCGAACCGCCGTGCCATGATCCGCGCGTAGACCGCGGCCAGCGCCACCGGGACCAGGTTCCAGATCCACCCGATGAGCCAATCGACGGGGAGCCCGGCCTTGAGGAGCAGGGACGTGAAGAAGAAGAGTCCCAGCGGATGCCCGCGCGCCCACGGATCGAGTGCGGCCAACACGAACGGCGGCCACGCTTCCGCATGCCGGACGAAGAGGTAGCGGTAGAGCCCCGGATCGTATCCCAGCGGCACGTCGAACGCGACCAGCGGCCACAGGAATTTGATCAATAATCCGACGATCAATCCGATCCACGCCACGTGGTACAGACGCCCCATGGGGCGTCTCCCCCCCTCCAACCATGCTCTCAATCGTTGCAACATATCTTGATTGTACATCACACGATCGCCTCCACCACCGCCCGTCCGCACGCGGCCGGATCGAAGCGCGCCCGCACATCGACGCGTGCCGCAGCGCCCACCCGTGCCCGCAGCGCATCATCGGACAGCAGGCGGATGATCGCGGCCGCAAGCGCCTCCGCATCCCCCGGCGGCACCAGCAGGCCCGTCCGTTCGTGATCGACCAGGGAGCGCAAGCCATCCACATCCGACGCAATCACCGCGATCCCCGCCGCCATCGCCTCGGCCGCCGCCAGCCCGAACCCCTCCAGGAAGGACGGGCACACGGCCACCTGTGCGGCATGGAGCAGGCGGTCCAGTTCCGCCTGCGGCAGAGAGGCAATCCGCTGCACGGATCCGCCCTGCAGGGACGCAATCATCCGATCGATCCGCTCCGCCTGCACTCCGGACCCCACGAGCACGAGTCGCGCATCGGGGACGGCAGCCGCCACCCGGTGCCACGCCTCCAGCAGCACCCGTACGCCTTTGCGCTCTTCCAATCGCGCGATGCAGACGCACAAGCGATCCTCTGCAGGGGATGACGCTGTAAACGTGGAATTTTGAAATTTGAAATTTGAAATTTGAAATTTGTCCTTCGTCCTTCGTCCCTCGTCCTGCGCAATCGCATGTCCCACCACCCGGATCTTCTCCTCCCCCACCCCCATTTCCCTCCGCAGGACCCGGGCCGTATCCGCGCAGAAGCACAGCACCCGGCGCGCCCCCCGCACCGTCCTGCGCTCCAGAGGAACCAGCAGCCGCTTCCACCATTGTCCAGGCACGGCGCGCCACTGCTGGGCGTAGCTGTGGTAGACGATGACGTCGTAGGGAACCGGCGGACGCACGACGAGGAGCACGCCGCCCGGCCCCGCGGGCAGGAGGAGACGCGTCACGCCGCTCTGCCGGATCCAGCGTCGCAGCACACAGGGGAGCAGGAGGGAAAAGAGCAGATGCCCGCCGATGCGCCGGGTGACGGGCAGCAGCGGGGAGGCGGATGCATCCGGGACGGGAGCGCCGATCCGCACGTCGATGGCGGCCTCCCGCAGAGCCGAGACGATCCACTGCAGCGATCGGCCCATGCCGCCCTTGGGCCGGCCGAAGTCCCACGCCACCAGACCGGGAACGGCGGGATCAGACATCGAAGACGAGGGCCTGGTACCGGTGGATGAGCGCGGGCCAGTTGAAGCGCTCCCACGCGCTCTGCGCCACCTGCTCCCGATCGAGCGGTTCGCTGAGCAGCGCGCGGATGGTCCGCAGACAGTCCTGCACGTCGCCGGGAGCGAAGAGCCGGCCGGTTTCCTCGTCGATCACGGCATCGGGCACGCCCTCCAGCCGCGCTGCCGCGACGGGCAGCCCCCTCATCGCCGCCTGGGCGCAGACGATGCCAAATCCCTCCATATCTCCCGCGATCGGCACATTGGGCATCACGAAGAGCGCGCTGCGATCCAGCAGGATGTCGCGTTCGGCATCGGGGAGCGCTCCCGCCAGCCTCACCTTCCGCGACAGGCTCTGGCGGCGGATGATGCCCGCGATCCGCTCGCGATCGGGACCGTCGCCCACGATGGTGTAGGTGAGATCAGGCATCTCGTCGGCCAGCAGCGGAAAGACGCGCTCCACGAACCACGCCACCCCCTTGCGCGGCACGAGCCGCCCCACGGTGAGCAGCATCCGCCCCCCCGCCACGGGCGGCGACGCCGCCGCCCCCCGCTGCGACACGCCCGGCGGGATGATGACGATCCGTTCCTCGGGAACGCCGCGCGCCCGGATCTCCGACGCGGTGGCCTTGCTGATGCACACCACCCGCTCGCAGCGCTTCAGCCCCGCCCGCAGCAAACGCTGGTACCACGGACGCGCGTACGTCACATCCAGCCCGCAGGCCGTCACCGTCAGCGGCGCCCGCGTCAGCAGACGCAGAAGCGTCCCCACGGGAAGCAGGGCGCAGTCACCCAGATGCACGCGCCAGCCCCGCCGCCCCAACCGCACGCCCTGCACGAGCGACGCCAGCAGGAAACGTGCGGACGCCACCGGGCCGCTGCGCTGCGGGTGCACGCAGTGAAACCGCATTCCGTAGGCCGTGCCCAGCTCCTCGCACAGATCGCGGCTCAGCTGCTGCAAGCCGCCGTGCCCGTGCCAGGAGCGGGTGAGGAAGAGAACGGACGCCATGAGGAATGGATAATGGGGAATGGATGATGCAATAATGCAGGCAGAGCACTCGATTCCTGTTACCGGGAATCATTATCCATTATTCATTCTCAATTATCCATTATTCGTATCCTCGCCATCGAATCATCGTGCGATGAGACGTCCGCCGCCGTCGTCACGGACGGACGGATCGTGGAGAGCTGCGTGATTGCCAGCTCGCGGAGCGCGTTCGAGCACGCGGGCGGCGTCATCCCGGAGGAAGCGGCCCGGGAGCAGGTGCGCTGCATCCTGCCCGTCGTCCATCAGGCCCTGGAAGACGCAGGCAGGCGACCGGCCGACATCGATGCGCTCGCGGTGACCCGCGGACCGGGACTGCTCGGCTCGCTCCTGGTGGGCACGACCGCAGCGCGCGCACTCGCCCGCCTGTGGGACAAGCCGCTCGCGGGCGTCCACCACACGCTGGGGCACCTGAGTTCCACATGGCTCGACGCCCCCGCCGACGACCTGCCGCAATTCCCGATCCTCACGCTCTCGGCCTCCGGCGGACACACGGATCTCTGGCTGCGCACAGCGCACTGTTCCGGCACGCTGCTGGGGCGCACGCGGGATGATGCCGCGGGCGAAGCGTTCGATAAGGGTGCGCAGCTCCTCGGCCTCCCCTACCCCGGCGGGCCCGCCATCAGCAAGCTCGCGGAAGACGGCAAGGCCGAGGCATTCGATTTCCCGCTGCCCCTGCAGAAAGAGCAGACGCTCGACTTCAGCTTCTCCGGCCTCAAGACCGCCCTGCGATACCTGGTGCGCGATCATCCCGACGCGCGACCGGCGGACCTCGCGGCGTCCTACCAGTCCGCCCTCTGCCGTCACCTCGTCCACGGGCTCCGGCGGGCCGTCGAGCATCACCCGGGCATCCGGGAGGTGCACCTGGTGGGCGGCGTGGCTGCCAATGGCACGCTGCGCGCGATGACGCAGGAGGCGCTGCCGCAGGTGCGCTGCCGCTTTCCCGTGAAACTGCTCTACTGCACAGACAATGCCGCCATGATCGGCGCAGCCACACAGTGCATGATGGATGAGATGGGAGACGATGCGTGCGGGGCGTTCGAGACACAGGCATCGCTGCCGCTCGCAACCGCTCTGAATACACAAGCACCAATGACCAATTACTGCTGAGAAAATTGATCATTGGTATTTGGGATTTGGTGCTTGCGTGTTGGTCATTGGTATTTGGTATTTGGTCATTGATGACTCGTGCTCCGATACCTCCCATGAAACTTGCTCTGACATGGGAGCTCCTCGTCATCGTCTTCTTCGCGGT
>CAYZGJ010000049.1:6048-9273 GCA_964478005.1 uncultured Candidatus Peribacteria bacterium | reverse complement strand
GCCGGCGTGGAAACAGGCGACTATGCAAAGAAACCTGATTACATCCCTGGCGAAACCGAAGCAGTCGACAACTCGCAGCAGTAGCTAGACGATCTCCAACCCCGCTTCCTGCGCCAACGCGCCAAAGAGGAACACGGGGAACCCGACGACACTCGACCAGTCCCCCGCGATCCGCTCGATCATGAGCTGCCCCGGGCCGTCGATCTGGAATGCTCCCGATCGCCCCTCCCACAAGCCCGTGCCGATCCACCAGTCGATCTCCGCATCGGATAATCGTTTGAAGGTGACGGAGGACGAACTGAGGCCGTCATGCAGAACGCCGCTCGGACTCAGGAGCGCGAGGCCGGAATGGACGACCGACGTACCGCCGCTCTGCCTCACGAGCATGGTCCGCGCTTCCTCCGCGTTGGCCGGCTTCTCCAGCAGCGTCCCATCCGGCGCCACCACCAGCGTATCGCACCCGATGATCCACTCGCCCCGGTGCCGCGCGGCCACCTCCTGCGCCTTGTCAATCGCCAGGCGGACCGCGCGCTTCGCCGGATCACGCTCCCCGCACATCTCCTCCTCGATCCGGCTGGGAATGACGGAGAAGGCCAGCCCGAGCCCTTCCAGCAACCGTGCGCGCTGGGGGCTGGCGGAAGCGAGAATGAGGGGGTGCATGCGCCGATTCTAGCGGCACAGGGACCGATCGCCCAGGTAGGAGAGAATCCGCGACGGCTCCATCTTCCATGGACGGGACAGCCGCAGGGCGACGCGTCCGAGGACACTCTGCGTGAAGGCAGGCTCACGCCGCTGCACGCGGCAGACGGTGATCCGCTGGGAACGTGTCAGTTTGAAATCCGATTCCGGACCACCGAAGGCTCCGGGCGGGAAGGGCGATCCGCTGCCGCCGGACGAGGCCGGGAGCGCGGGCAGGGAGCCTGCTCTGCCACCTCCGCCTCCACCGCCTCCACCGCCCCCTCCGCCACCACCGCTGCTTCCGCCGCTCGTCGGATTGGTGGCCGGAGTCGAGGCCTGCGTCTCCCCTTCCCGTTGCAACAGGTTCGAGGACACCACGGCTTCATCATGCTCCACCCAGAAGAAGCTTCCTTCCTCATCCGTCCACAGGATGCTGCTGTCGCCGTCGGCTGTCCCCAGGGTCGTGCGGTTGCGGTCGGAGAAGTCACGCAGGGAGACCTGCAGGCTGGAAGCAAGAAGAGGATCCACGGCGTTGCGGTCGATATCCGCCATCAGCGAGAACGATACGGACTCGCTGCTCCTGACCTCGGTGTGCACCGAGCCGGACCGACAGAACACCTTAAACGTGCCCGTCCCGGAACCCGGCGCCGTCGTGGTGCAGGGGGCCGTCACGGTAGCGTTGTCCGTCCGGTACCACCGGAAGGACCCGCCGCCGAAGTCCATATTGGTGGAAACCACGGTGAAGACGACGCCGGAAAGGGTGGCGGTGTTGCGCCCGTCCTTCGTATTGTCGTTCATGCGGGCCGTGAAGGCGAAGCGGGCGATCTCGCGGCCGAGGCCGACCGGCAGAGTGCCGGAGGCGGGCAGCGCGTTGGTGATGGACGCAACCTTGGCCAGGACGACGTCGTGGGGGTTGCCGATGATCGGCAGATCGGGGCCGGGGGTGGCGCGGCCGACGATGATCTCCCCGTCCACCGTGTCGTCGCCATTGTTGACCAGTAGCTCGTTGCTCGATTGCAGGCCGACCGCCACGATGCCGCGGGTGCCCGTGAAGAAGACGATCCCCTGCGTGGAGAGGGCGCCGTGCGCGTCATTGAAAAGCCGGGGGCGCACCGTCAGTGTAACCGAGCCGTCCTTGGGGATGACCAGGCGCCCTCCGGCCAGATTCACGCAGAAGGTGGTGCCTGCGGTTTGAAGCGCCGTGGAAGCGCAGGGAGACGCGACAGCAAACGACGTCGTCTCCGCATCCTTGTAGATCTCCAGCCGGTCGATGGACGCGGCCGTCGCGCCCGTCGCCGCGATGCGGATCGTCTTCACCTCGATGTCCTCCTCCTGCGCGTGTAAGACCAGGCGGAGGACGGAATCCCCCAGGGACCCTGCCAGCAACTGACGCGAGCGCGGCTGGCTCTCTCCGGTGACGTAGAGCGTGCCCTTGGGCGCCGGCACGCGCAGATTGCGCTCCGTGATCAGCTCCACGTAGGTGGCCAGATCCATGTAGTGCAGGAGGCCGTCACCCGTCACATCATAGGGGGAAGGATTGCGCAAGAGATCGGCATAAATGAGGGGATACACCTGGTCGACCTCCGCCTGCGTCAGCTGGCCGTCCTTATCGACATCCAGGATCCACAGCGCTTTCTGGCGCACCAGATCATCCGGATGCGCGATTTCCAGCCGCACGGAGGAGACAACCGTTTCCGCATGCTCCACCCAGAAGAATCCCACGCCTTCATCCGTCCACACGATGCTGCTGTCGTCATCAGCGGTGCCAAAGGTGATGCGGGCGGGATCGGTGAAGTCGCGGAGGGAGACCCGGATCGAGGAAGGAACGCCCGGATCGACGGCGTTGCGGACGATGGTGGCGCTCAGGGAGAACGATGCCACCTGTCCGGACAGGATGGACGCATCCAGGCCCGCGGCGGGGCAGAGAACCTTGAACGATCCGTTGACGGGTGCCGTGGCGGTGCAGGAGGAGTGGACGCCCTGCACGTCACTGCGGTACATCCGGAAGGATGCGGGATCAAACTCCACATTGGCAGACGCGACGGTGAAGACGACGCCGGAGAGCGTGGCGGCATTCAGGCCATTCTGCACATTGTTGTTCACGGCCGCCGTGAAGGCGAAGCGGCCGATCTCCCTGTTTTGCCCCTGCGGCACAGGAGCGGTGGCCACGGGGAAGCCATCGGCAATGGAGACGATCTTCGCCAGGACGACGTCATGGGGGTTGCTCCAGAGAGCGACAGGCAGACCGTCGGCATCGGTTGGTTCTACATTCTGCTGAGATGATGCGCGTCGAGCCGTGATGCCATCTGTGAGAACACGGAACCGGATATCCTGTTGGGACACCGCTCCATGCGCGTCATTGTACAGCAAAGGAACGACCGTGATCACTGCCGACTCCCCTTCCCGGATCAGCAATTCAGGAGGGAGTCCTGCCACGCAAAATGAGTGCGGCAGCTCCAGACAGCGCACCGCAGCGGCGAAAGGACTGGTGCCGGCATCCCGATAAAAGGAGAGACTCTCAATGGATTCAATCCCCTCGCTGGCATC
>CAYZGJ010000049.1:0-5948 GCA_964478005.1 uncultured Candidatus Peribacteria bacterium | reverse complement strand
CTCCAGCGTGCACTGCGCGGAGCACCCGTCACCGTCGGCCGTGTTGCCGTCGTCGCACTGTTCGCCGACGAGGGCGGTGCCCGTAAAGGTGGACAGGTGACGCAGAATCATCATAGCGTCCTCCGCAACCGTCCGCCTGCCATCGTCGTCGATGTCATAAGCGGCAGCGTTGGCATCCAGGAACGAGAGGATGCTTTGGGCATCCGTGCGCGTTGCGTCGGGAGCCACAGCCTGCAGGATCAGATCATCTCCGCGCACCCCATGCAGGTACCTACCGATCAAGAGGCCGTCGGTCAAGCCATCCGTCCGGCCGTTCCCATCCACATCCAGCGCCGTCGTCCGGATGGACTGAAGGTAAGCGGTGATGGCAGCAGCGGTCCGGCGCGTGGCCTGCAAACCGATCAGCGACTCTTTCTGACCGTTGCCGCAGACCGCTCTCGGCGCAGGCACGGGGGGTTCCACGCACTGTCCGGCCCGGCATCCGTAGGGGCAGGAGTTGCAGGGCGCAAAGCCATCATCCCCGGCGTCGTTCTCCACGTACCCGCCGAACTTCCAGTACACGTATATGCGAATGTATTCCGAACCATCGATCTTCCAGTTGCCGTTGTAGTCCGCACAGTGCGGTGCTCCGTCGCGGCTGCCCGGTCCGGCGGCATAGCCGTCGTGTCCCAGGGGTTCCACATGGTAGCCGCCCGCCCGCCAGTAGGAGAGGACGCGATTGTATTCCGTCCCACTGATCAGGTAGTTCCCATCCAGATCCGCGCAGTGGGTCCGCGCAGCAACGGCCTCCGGCATGCACTGCGCGGAGCACCCGTCGCCGTCGGCCGTGTTGCCGTCGTCGCATTGCTCACCGGCTTCGACGATGCCGTTGCCACATCTGTCCTCACCAAGAGCATTGCGGATGAGA
The DNA here is from genome assembly GCA_964478005.1 of uncultured Candidatus Peribacteria bacterium. Taxonomy (GTDB): domain Bacteria; phylum Patescibacteriota; class Gracilibacteria; order Peribacterales; family Peribacteraceae; genus JAKQEM01. The sequence continues at coordinate 5,041 of CAYZGJ010000049.1, read as the reverse complement.
AGGGTATCATCGGTGAGGATGCTCCCGTCGTTATTTGCATCTAATTCCGCAATATAGCGACCATCACTTTGTGTGAGGAATTGGCGGGATTGAACCGCCTGCATGAATTTCGAAAAAACAATATCAAATTGTGTCTTGAGCAGAGTTACGACATTTCTTATCAAACTGACATCATCCGCCAAGATGCTACCGTCATCGTTCAAATCAAAATCTGCATCAAATAGCGGATCTCCTACGCTCTGGAATTGACGACTCTTCACGAGCTCCAGTAATTTCATACGCACTCCCGCAGCACTATCTTCAAAGCGGCACTGCGCGGAGCAGCCGTCGCCATCGGTCGTGTTGCCGTCGTCGCACTGTTCGCCGACGAGGGCAGAACCCCTAAAGGTGAATAGGTAACGTACAATGAGCGCACCATCTTCTGCACTGGTTGCTACGCCATTGCCGTCTACATCGTATGCAGCAGCATTATCATTCAGGAAGGTAAGCACATGGCCCGGTGTCGTACGAGAGCCATTGGAATGAACAGTGCCATCGACCAAACCATTGCCACGCACCCCATCCAAATACTTGGTAATTGTGAGACCATCCGACAGGGCATCCGCAACGCCGTTCCCATCCACATCCAGCGCTCCGGCAGTGATGGATTCCAGATAAGCGGTGATGGCTGCGGCGGTCGTGCGGGTGGCTTGCGCGCCGATCAGTGACTCTTTCTGGCCGTTGCCGCACACAGGCAACACCACCTGCGCAAATACGAGCGGAACAGTCGCCCGGGCCGCAGCCAGGGTGCCGACGAGAACAGCCAAAGCGACCAGGAAACGCAATCGGATCAATGCATGCATACGAAAGGAGGGAAGATGAAAATAGCCTACCAACCATCGAGTATATGTAAAGTACAGTTTTCTATACGTATGTCAAGTGGGCTGCCTGCTCCGAAAAACCCCTGCCGATGGCGCGACAGGGGTTTTGAAATTTACGAATGGAGCAGGATTATTTGCAGAGGGTCTTGCTGACGAGAGCGGAGTGGATCTGCGGTGCCGTCCACTTCCACGGACGCACCAGGCGGTCCGCGATGCGCAGCAGCACCTCGTTGGTGAACGCGGGCTCACGCTTCTGCACGCGGCAGACGGTGATCTTCTGGGTCCGTGAGAGCGTCGGCATGTTCACCGTGGGTCCTCCGAACGCCGGGGGAGCGATCTGCGTGGAACCTCCGCCTCCGCCCCCGCCTCCTCCTCCGCCTCCACCGCCTCCGCCTCCTCCCCCACCGCCTCCTCCACCCCCACCTCCACCTCCGCCGCCGCCCGTCACTGGCGCGACAGGAGCGGCAGTCACCGTGATCTGCACTGTTTTGGTTCCACCCTCATAGTTCACCGCGTCCGTCGGAGTGAACGTAGCAGAGAGCGTGTGAGTGCCTACAGCGAGAACCGTCCCCGCCGGAGGCGCATAGGCAAACGTCCCTGCGACATCGGAGGTTGCATTGAGCTGCGTGGCGCTGAGCGCGGTGCCGTGGACGATGTTTGCAGGGTTGCTCCACGTGAGGACGGGGGTGGCCTTGGTCACCGTCAGCGTGCCTGTATTCAGGGTAACAGTGTAATTGGACGCGCCGCTCGTGACCGTCGCGGTAATGTCATACGTGCCCACGGGGCTGATCTCCGTCGCCGTCGTCGCGTACGTCGCGGTGACGACATCAGAACCGATTGCACCCGCAATGGAACCTGTGAATGCAGGATTTGCAGCACCGAATACGCGGGAGACATTTGCCGGGGTCACGGTCAACACTGCGGGATTCACGGTCAGTTTCGCAGGACTGCCAATCTCGAACGTGTAGTTGGGGGCAGACAAAGCGGCGATACTGTCCACGACGATGTCATACTGGCCAACGCCACTCCCGTCAGTTGCAGTCGTGCTCAATGACGGGAGGCCTGTCACCAGGCTATCTGTTTCTTCGGCCACAAAACCGGTAATGGTCGCAGTCAGGGTGGGGTTGGCAGCGCCGTACGTCTTGGACTGGACATCAGGTGTCACGGTGAGAGACACGGGGGTGATCTCCGCATCATCCGATGCCGTCTCGTTAACGGTGTAGTTGCCGGAATCATCGCCGGTCAAGCTTAAATCAGCCGTTGCCGTGCGGGTTCCCACATCTTTGCTAGCAAATGTCGCCGTACCGACCACCAAGGTAATTGCATCTCCAGGGAGCACACCCTGCAGTGCGCTCGTGACAATTGTTGCAGACGTACTGCCATCATACGGCTTATCAGAAACCGCGATTGTTCCGGTCAGTGCCAGCGGGGAAATGGTGGCCGTCGTGGTGACGGGCTCGGTGGACAGAACGTAGTTGTCCATATCATCGCCATCCAAGCTCAAACCGGTGATCACCACGGTCTTTCCCGTTGCGGCAGTCTTGTCGGCAAAGGTGGCCATGCCGCCTGTGAGAATCACATTCTCATCATCGACGATACCCGACAATGTTCTCGTCAGAATGGTCGCTGTCGCATTCCCATCATATATCTTGCTATCGACGGTGACAGTGGGCGTCAAGACCGCCTTCTCAATCGTCAGCGTCCCATTCACGAACGTCAGATCATAGTTGCTGCTGGCCGTCAGGTCGCCGCGCATGATGGCGTATGAGCCGGGAGCAGAGCCCAGAGCGCGCTCCACTTCGCCCGAGAGAGTGTCCCCTTCCGCCAGAGTCCCCGCCGTTACGACAGGCACCATGGCAGGATCAGGCTGGCCGTATGCCTTGGTCAGAGGCTCCACAGTCACGGTGATGAGTTGTGGCGTGATATTCGCCGTCGTCTGCGTCGGCGCGCCATCTCCGAGCACATAATTCCCCGCATCATCCCCTCCCAACGCAATGGCACTGATGGTGATCTTCTTGTTGCTGCCGACATGCTTGTTGGCGAAGGTGTTGGTAGAGGTAAACGTGAGTACATCACCGACTTCAACGTCCGTTGTCGTCAGAGTTACCTCCGCAGCCGTCGTGCCATCGTAGACCTTGTTCACACCCGCAGCCGTCACAGCAATGGGCTTTGGCGTAATGTCTGCAGTGGCGGTTGTCGTCGTGGTGGAGAGTGTGTACTTGAGTGCATCGTCACCAACAAGGCGCAGATCGGTGATCGTAACCTCAATCCCTGCACCCGCATTCGCATCCGCAAAGGCAGCTGTGCCGCCTTCCAGCGTTACGCCGGTCAGCCCCGTCTCTACAAATCCCATCTCATCAATCTCCGCAACCGTAGTGCCGTCATACACCTTGTTCTTCACCGTCACTTTGGGCGTCAATACTGCTTGTTCAATGGTGAACACACCGGGATTGAATTTCAGAGCGTAGTTCGGGGTCGCTGCCAGCGTCCCCTGCTCAATCACATACGTACCGACTTCTTCTTCTCCCGTTCTACTGAGTGCTCCGCTCAAATCTCCTACAGCCACAAGCGTACCGATAATCTGATACGTAAGAGGCGGATCACCCGCACCAAACTGCTTCGACTTGTCATCAGCCGTCACCGTGATTGGAAGCTCGGTAATGGACGCCTCGGCTGTGGTAGTCTCATTGCCATCTGCAAGCACATAATTCCCTGCATCCGCTCCTCCTGCTGCAATCGCAATACCGGTCACGGTCACCGTCGCATCAGCCTGTACATTCGCATCCGGGAAAGTGGCGGTTGCAAACTCAATCGTGAGTTCATCACCCTCCACACGATCATCGCCCAGAGTGACTTCGGCGACTGCCTCGCCATCATATTCCTTATCGTCGGCAGAGGCAGTCACCGTGAGAGTGCGGGCTCCAATCTCCGCCTGATCCGTAGCAGTAGATGCGGAAAGCACGTAGTTCTCCTCATCCGCCCCATCCAAGCTCAAAGCTGTTGCCGTCACGGTCTTATCCACGCCGACATTCTTGTCACTGAAGTTGGCCGCGCCGACCACCAGAGTCACAACTTCTTCACCAATGACACCATCGACTGTCTGGCTGCTCAGCGTCGCCGTAGTCGTCCCATCGTATTCCTTATCATCCGCGACGATCACCGGCGTCACTTCCTTCTTGGCAATGCTGGCCGTCGCAGTCGTCGAAGCGGAAGCGAGTGTGTAACTGCCCGCATTGGCTCCGCCCAGGGTCAATCCGGTGACAGTGACCGTTTTCTCTTCGCCCGCATTCTTATCCACAAACACAGCGGTTCCTCCTTCCAGCGTCACGTCCCCAATAACAGTCTCTTGGAAGCCTCGCGTGACAATCGTTGCAGACGTGCTTCCGTCGTATGGCTTATCACTGACCGTTACGACAGGTGTCAGCACGGCCGGCACGATGGTCAGCGTCCCCTCCACGAACGTCAGCGTGTAGTTGCTGGTGGCTTCCAGCGTTCCCTGCCCTATTTCGTACGATCCAATTGCTTCACCCGCATCTCTGCTGAGAGCGCCCTTGAATTCATCTCCCGCCACCAATTCCCCCGTCGTCACCGTAAATGTCAGCTCAGGATCGGGCGATCCAAACGGCTTGGTCTGTGGATCAGCCGTCACCGTGATGGGGCGGCGCTCAATTTTGCCGGCGTTATCAGAGGGTGGAACTGTGCCCACCAAGTAGTTATCGGCATCGCTCCCTTCCAACGTAACATCCTTGATGGTGACAGTCTTGTTAATTCCGGCGTGCTTGTTATCAAACTTGGTTGTTGCAGAAACTGTCAGCACGTCATTCGCAACACGATCATCTCCAAATAGAACCGTCGCATCCGTGGTGCCGTCGTACATTTTGGATTGCGCGAGCGCGGATGTAATATTCAACGTCCGCTTGGTAATGTTGGCCGTGGTCGAACCTGTTGATGCCACGGAATAGTTTGCTGCATTCGGACCTTCCAATTCGATACCTGTCACAGTCACCTCCTTGTCCGTTCCCACATTCTTATCTGCAAACGTCGCTGTGTAGCCTTCTTTGATGCTTACGCCTTCGGGCGGATTCACCAGTGTAACGGTGGCGGTGGCTGTCACGCCTCCGTCATAAACCTTGTTGGCCGCCGTAACATCGATTTCGAGAATGGCGGCAGTGACGGTCAGT
>CAYZGJ010000048.1:0-9499 GCA_964478005.1 uncultured Candidatus Peribacteria bacterium | reverse complement strand
CCTGCTTGATGATCTTGAACGGCCGTTTGGTTGCCTCACATTCGATCGCCCAGTTGAGAATGTCATCGGGGATGTCATCGATGGAATCGGGTAATTGCGCGGCGGGAAGAATGCGATCGACCTTGGGAATGTCATCGGTCTGATCGCGCCAGCGCCAACCGCGTGCGAGGACGTCTTCTTTTGTGAGCGGAAAATGATCCTGAGCGATCGTTTCGTTGTAGGCAAACGGACTCATGGTCATGGGGAAGAACTCGCCCCACTCTTGCCCCGCGTAGCTGCCATCAGGCATGCGAAGTGGGGTCGCCCGCATCTTCTCGATAATTTTCGGAACAAGATCTTCGTATTCCTCTTGGGTGTACTGCTTGTTGAGGATGCAGTACTGCTTGTGCCGGAGACCGAAGCAACCAAAACAATCATGAACGTGCGGGAAACACGAGAGGCAGTAATAGAGGTCCCGAACGGACTGCCACACGGAATCACAGAACGCCAGATGATACGCCCCTGTTCCTCCGGCATTCACTTCGTAAAGCAGCTCCGAATTCTGCCCCCACATGGAAAAATCATAGCAATCATGCGTGCTGCCATCGGTGATTTCGTAGCAATATTTTGCATGTTCTACGCCGTAGGAATCAAACACCTGAAAACAGGACCGGCACTCAAGGTTATGATCACCCACCACATCTTCACAGAGTGTCTGATACACTGCGCGCTTGGGAAGAATGCGACGCAGGGCTTCGCTCTTCGCATGCACCTCCTGCCAATAGATCGGATCGGATCGCAGTCTGTTTGCATATTCCTGCCATTCCTCCCTGGAAATGGATTCATTCAGAAAGCAGTATTCTCTATGCGCCAGTCCATGGCAGCCAATACATGACTGACAGCTACGCAAATCAGTGGAGAGCTCACATTGTGAACACTGATCGCACTGCTGGACGTGAACGCATTCGTAGCAACGCACGATATCAACGCATTCGTAGCAACGCTCAGAAAGCAGGGCCCCCAAACAATCGCAACAATTCTTGCATTGATTGACGCTGCGACCGTAGTAGCAATCCTCATTGCGTCCGGACTGGACGATCAGAAAACAATTCTTATTCCAGCCGGCACAGTTAGTGTACTCACTATTGATGTTTTCCGTTGTTTCCGTGAACAGATTGTAATGAGGAATGACTGCCAACAGTGCGGTGAGTTGCTGAAAAAATGGTTGGGAGGGGTCAAAGGCTCTGCCATACTCCAGTGGATTCCATCGATCCGATTGCCATGCGGAAATCTCATAAACGGGGAAAGGCGCATCCTGCGGAAACATGGAAACCATGGATTTGCCGGTGAGGCTACAGGAACGCTTGTACAGCACATATTCGTTACGAAACAACAGACGTCGCTGCCAACGACACTCCGGACACCGCGTCGGCGGCGGGATCAATTCTTTCTTTCCGTTAAAAACCGGACTGACCTTGTCGTAGAAGGCGAGGTCATCGGGGGTGATTTCGAAGGATTGCTGACACTGGCGGCAGGATTGGTGCATACCGACATTGTAATGTGAAATGCTAAATGCAAAATGTGAAATGTGAAATGTGAAATGGTGTTCTGAGAAGGTTCGTCGCGAACAGAACCAATCGTGTTGCACAGTCATTTTACATTTCTCATTTCTCATTTTGCATTTCTCATTTATGCTCTCCGTCGTACTCATCCCCCCCCTTCCCCCTGGAAGAACTGCTGCTCAAACTGCGGGAACTGCAGAGCGCCCTGAACACGGGGAAGGACTCTCTTTGAGGCACGGAAGTTGCCGGAACGCATCGCGGAACTGGAGGCGCAGGCGGCGGCGCCCGGCATCTGGGACGATCAACGCGCGGCCAACGCGCTCTTTGCGGAGCTCAAGAGTCTGAAGAAGCAGTGGGAACCGGTGGCAGAGCTGGCGGCCAGCGTGGACGGCCTCGTCGAACTGGTGCAGATGGCATCGGAAGCAGACTTGCCCAGCCTGCAGGAGGAAACGGCCAAAGCAGAAGCGCAGTGGGCGGCCATCGAGCCGATGCTCTACCTCGCGGGAGAGTTCGATCACAGCAATGCCTACGTCACCATCAGCGGCGGCGCGGGCGGGACGGAGGCGCAGGACTGGGCGGGCATCCTCCTGCGGATGTACCTGCGCTACTGCGAACGCATGGAGTGGAAGACGCAGCTGTTGGAGAAGACCGACGGGCAGGAGGCCGGCATCAAGAGCGCGACGATCCTGGTCGAAGGGGATCCGGCCTACGGATACCTGAAGTGCGAGAAGGGCACGCACCGCCTCGTGCGCCTGTCGCCGTTCAATGCGAAGAACCTGCGGCAGACGAGCTTCGCCCTGGTGGAGGTGCTGCCGGAGATCCAGGAAGCGGGAGAAGTGGAGATCGACCCGGGGGATCTGCGCATCGACACGTTCCGCTCCGGCGGCGCGGGCGGGCAGCACGTCAATAAAACCGATTCGGCCATCCGCATCACGCACCTGCCGACGGGCATCGTGGTCAGCTGCCAGACCGAGCGCAGCCAGATTCAGAACCGCGAGCGCGCCATGAACATGCTGGCGGCCAGGTTGTTGGAACAGAAGCGCGCGGAGGAACAGGAGCAGAAGCAGGAGCTGAAGGGCGCCACCCGGAGCGCGGACTTCGGCCAGCAGATTCGCTCGTACGTGCTCCACCCCTACCAGATGGTGAAAGACCTCCGCACCGACCATGAAACCAGCGACACCGAAGGCGTCCTCGACGGCGACCTGCAGGCCTTCATCGATGCGGAACTGAAGAGAGAAGCGAGGGAGGGATGACAACCATCATACGTGCTATGATCACCCCATGAACGACGCGGGAAACAGGCGGCAGCCGGTGACCTATGCATTCGTGGATGCAGCCAACGTGATTTATCGGAACAGCGACGTGCATCCGTGGAAAATTGATCTGCGCAAATTGCACAAGTACCTCAAGGAACGATTCGGCGTAGAGCGAGTGCTGTACTACGGAGGCATTGATAATCGTAATCAGACACAGGTGCGCATCTACAAGAAGATGGAAGAGTGGGGATATGAACTGCGATTGAATCCCGTGAAGCACTTCGTGAATGAGCGCGGAGAGTGGTACACAAAAGCGGATGTCGATTCTCGGATGACATTTGAAATGATGCGCTTCCTTCCGGACTACGATCGAGCCATCGTGCTGACGGGCGACGGTGATTTCTATTGGGTGCTGGAATTTCTCCTGCAGACGAAGGAGCAAGTGCGTCTGATCGCAAGCCCCAAGAAAACAGCCAAGGAACTCAAGAAGCTGTTCGGCTATCGATTCAGCAGCTTGGATGATACGAGAAAATGGCTGGCATTCGAACAGTCGGAGCACAAAAAATGAGACGGATCCTACGAACGTCTCCGCCTCAGGTGTGACGAGATCATTATAGCAAAGAGCATTCTAGGGGCAAGGAAAAGAGCATCCGTTATGCCCCCGCCCATCCCCGCACCAAGAATGCAGGGGTGAACTTTGGATTGCTCACGACCCAGCGGTACAGCGCGGGGGAGAGAACGATGGAAAGGACCATGTTGCCGCTCAGGTGCCACAGCGTGAAGGGAATCTGCCCCAAGACAGTCGGCAGGAACGGCTGGTCGAAGAGGAGCATCCCCATGCCGATGCCGGTGACCGCGTCGTAGAAGAGCGTGCCGAGTATGGCAAAGAGAACGTAGTGTCGGATTTTGTTGTCATTCCCCTTCAAAGCAAACCCCGCGACGATGCCGAGGAACGCGTACGTCCCCGCCGTGACCAGCGACCAGATGCCCAGCGTCCCCGTGAGGAAATCGAACCCGAGGATCGCCAGCAAACAGAAGAGCATGCCGGAGAACCATCCCCCGCGCTTCGCGAAGGGCATCATCGTCGCCATGATCGGCTCCACGTTGGGCGGGTGCGGCGCAAGACGCACGGCGAGAACGACCAGAAGCCCGATGGCGTACGTGATGCTGTGGGAGAGGAAGGACATGGAGGGAGGAAGAAAACAATGCACACCAGGGCGGAGCCACGGCAATCGCGATTGACGTGGCGGAGAGGGAGGGATTCGAACCCTCGAGACCCTTGCGGGCCTACGCGATTTCGAGTCGCGCGCCTTCGACCACTCGGCCACCTCTCCGTATAAACAGGCGATTCCGACGGTCGGATCGGAACATCGCGCAACCAATCTTGCGGGGAGAATGCGGCCTTGGCAAGCGGAGTCTGGGCAGGGCGCGGCGCGGGAAGAAAGGGAAAAAGACGCCCAGAATCGGAAGCCAGCTTTTTCGCTTGCAGAAGCGCAATACTCCGAAGACAGCCGAAAGGGTAATCACGCAGCAGCCATCATCGCATGAAATCGTCAATTGCATCTGTGAGCCGATCTCCCCGCGAATTTCCCTGCAAACGCTTGCGGGGAAGCGGGAGGGGCCCCTAGAATCCGTACCGCTTTTATCTTTTTTCACCCATCTTTGTATGACGTACGTTGTTGCCTCCAAGATCAAGGAGCTCATCAACTCCAAGGGCATGATGTCCGCCGGCGACCTCGCCGAGGCTGCCAGCGCCGCCCTGGAGGACATGCTCAACAAGGCCGTGAAGCGCGCAGCCGCCAACGGCCGCAAGACCGTCCGCCCGGAGGACCTCTGAGCCCGGTTTCTTTTCAGCATCAAAAGCCCTGTGCCGAACGGTGCGGGGCTTTTTGTATCCGTACACGTTTCTGCCCTTTCTGCGTATCCACCGTAGATCCGCCGCAGCGGACGAAGGTGGACCCTCCCTCATCTTCCTCCCGTTCCTCACTTCCCCTATCCTCCCCCCATGACGATCGCCGTCATCGGCACCGGCTACGTGGGACTGGTCTCCGCCGCCTGCTTCGCGGAGCTGGGGCATACGGTGTATGGCATCGACATCGATGCGCACAAGATCGCGATGCTCCAGCAAGGCAAGAGCCCCATCTACGAACCGGGTCTGGAGGAACTGCTGCGCAAGGGCCTGGAGAGCAAGCGGCTGCGCTTCTCCACCGATCTTCCTGCGGCGCTGCCGCACGTCTCCATCGTCTTCTCGGCCGTCGCCACTCCCCCGGGAGAAGGGTACAAAGCGGATCTGCGCGCGGTCTTCACTGTGGCGGAAACCGTTGCGCGCTCCGCCGATCATCCGCTGCTCTTCGTCAATAAATCGACGGTGCCCGTGGGCACGGGGAAGAAGTGTGCGGAAAAAATAGCGACCATCCTGCGGGAGCGCGGCCGCGACTTCACCATCCCCGTCATCAGCAATCCGGAATTCCTGCGGGAGGGATTGGCCGTGGCCGATACCATGGCCCCCGACCGCATCGTGGTCGGACTCAACGATAACGGTGCCAATAGCCAATTGCCACAAGCCAAAAGCCAGATGGAAGAACTCTACCGCCCCCTCACGCGCGTCGGCCGCCCGCTCGTCTTCATGAGCCGCGAGAGCGCGGAGATCGTGAAGTACGCGGCCAACGCCTTCCTGGCGACCAAGATCAGCTTCATCAACATGCTCACGGAGTTCTGCGAGCAGACAGGCGCCTCCATCCGTGATGTCGCTCTGGGATTGGGGCTGGATGAACGCATCGGACCGCGCTTCCTGCATGCGGGCATCGGGTACGGCGGCAGCTGCTTCCCCAAAGACGTGAAGGCGCTGCTGGCCACCGCCGAAGAGCACGGACTGCGATTTCCCATCGTGGAGGCGACGGACGCCGTGAACACGCACCAGCGGGAACGATTCATCCAAACAATTCTCAAGCGACTGTCACCGGCATCCCACATTGCCGTCTGGGGCCTCTCCTTCAAACCCAAGACCGATGACATGCGCGAGGCGCCCAGCATCGATGTCATCCGCGCAGTGACCGGCGCGGGACACACCGTCACCGCCTACGACCCCGTCGCGATGGATCGGGCGAAGCCGCTGCTGCCCGCACACGTCTCCTACGCAACAGGGCCGATGGAAGCGGCGGCAGAGGCGGACGCCGTCATCCTCCTGACGGAGTGGGATGAGTTTCGGGGAATCGATTTGCACTCACTAGGAGCAACGATGAAGGGTGATCTGCTGTTCGATGGGCGCAATGTGTACGAGCCGGAGGAAGCGGAAAACGCGGGATTGATGTATGTGGGCATCGGGATGGGGATGGGATATAAGACGTAAGATACAAGATGTAAGTGTTCTGGTACGATACGTCCATGATCAACATGCCTTTTCAGAAACTCATCATCTGGCAGAAAGGGATTGATTTGACCGATGTGATCTATGACATGACAGAAAGATTCCCCCAATCAGAACTCTACGGCCTGTCGTCACAAATGCAGCGAGCGGCCACCTCCGTGCCATCCAATATTTCGGAAGGAAGCCAAAGAGGTACCAAGAAGGACTTTGGCCACTTTCTTCTGATGGCAAAAGGCTCTCTCGCGGAACTGTACACACAAGTCGTGATTGCCCAACGCCGTCGCTATGCAGATGAAACAAAGATCAGTGCCATCCTCGCGCAAATCAGTGAACTCGACAAAATGCTGTACGCTTTTTTCAAGAAACTCAATGCCTAAGTGTACGCTCCCTTTCCGTACCCGGATGTCTTGCGTCTTACATCTTACATCTTACGTCCTCTTCCCTTCTCCCTTCACCCACTCCCCCGTCTTGACCTCATGAAAATCCTCCTCACCGGTGCCGCCGGCTTCATCGGCTTCCACACGATCAACGCGCTCCTCGACCGGGGGGATGAAGTCATCGGGCTCGATAACGTGAACGCGTACTACGACCCGACGCTGAAGGAAGCGCGGCTGAAGATGTTGTCGGCACGCAAAGGGTTCACCTTCATCCGCGGCGATATTCTCGACCGTCCGACGCTGGCAACTGCCATGAAGGGCGTCGACCGCGTCTGCCACCTGGCGGCGCTGGCGGGCGTGCGCTACGCCTTCGATCATCCCGATGAGTACATCGACGTGAACATCCGCGGCTTCTTCCACGTGCTGGATGAAGTGCGCCTGCAGCAGATTCCGGGCCTCATCTACGCTTCGTCGAGTTCCGTCTACGGCGGCAATACCAAGATGCCGCTCTCGGAATCCGACCGCACCGATGATCAGCTCTCCCTCTACGGCCAGAACAAGAAGGACAACGAACTCCTCGCCCACACGTTCCATCACCTGTACGGCACGCACGTGACGGGATTGCGGTTCTTCACCGTCTACGGGCCGTGGGGCCGTCCGGACATGGCGCTCTTCCTCTTCACGGACGCCGTCCTGCAGGACCGCCCCCTGCAGATCTTCGGCGAAGGAAAGATGCAGCGCGACTTCACGTACATCGATGACATCGTGGCGGGCATCGTCGCCTCCATCGACCGGAACTATCCCGAGGAGATCTTCAACCTCGGCTGCGGGAAAACGGAGGAGCTGATGGACTACGTCGCGGCCATCGAACGGGCGTGCGGGAAAGAGGCGCGCAAAGAGTTCCTGCCGATGCAGCCCGGCGACGTCGTGCGGACGGAATCGGACCTGACCAAAGCCCGCGCGATGCTGGGATTTGAACCCAGGACGCAGATCAGAGACGGCGTCCCGCGCTTCGTGGCGTGGTATCGGGAGTACTACGGGGTGTAATGCACGCGAAAAATCAATGCCAAGCAGGAAGAACGCTTCCTGAACGGCATTTTGCATTTCCCATTTTGCATTTCCTATTGTATAATAGAAGCAACATCCACACCCCCTCCCTCCTCATGGGTACGCACCCCCACTGTACGCGGTACGCGCGGCTCGTCGCAGGATTCGCCCTCTCGGCGTTCGCGCTGCTGATGACGCTGACGGTCCAGCTCCAGCAGGCCGCCACCGTCACGGCCAACGTCCTCGACCATGCCGTGGTGATGACGACGTACACGCAGTAATGCCGGTCAGCGCCGCACCGGAGCCCAGACCTCGACCGGCTCCGCTGCGACCCGCTCCCAGCGCGCCTGCTGCCGCATCTCGGCGCAGGGCGTCAGGCACACCACGCCCACCGCATCGGAGAGGAACCGGGCGGCATAGCGCCGGACGGGCCAGATGCTCGCATACTGCCACCGGTGCCCGAAGGAGCCTGCAATGAGCAGATCCCCCGCGCCGGCCGGGGCGGCGAGAATGCGCAGCACAACCGGAGGATCGACTCCCCGCTGCGGCAGGAGCGCGGGGACGGACCAGAGCAGCGCAACCGTACAGAGCGGCGTCAGCACGCCGATGGGCCAAGCGAGGGAGGGAAGGCGGCGCAGGAGATCCGCCGTCCCGACGATGAGCAGCGGTAGGAAGAGGATCGCGGAGGAGTCGGAGGGGACGAGGAAGACGGAGGAAGCGATCAGGAGGAAGCTCAGGAGGGGCATCCACCGCCGCGCGAGCAGCAGACCGATCACGCCGGTAACGGAAAGCATTCCGCTGCCCGCAAGCAGCAGGATCCACCCCGTTCCCCGGAGACGATCGACGAGTGTCTCCGCCTCCGCCATCGTCCCCTGCGCGATCATGCTGGCGGGAACAAGCGGATTCGTGAGGGTGTAGAGAGCCAGAAGAACCAGGGGGATGAGGAAGACCACCAGCCGCACCCGTCCCCGGGTGCGGTGCTGGGTGCGGCCCATACATCCCCACACCACCGGGGCAAACAGAACGGCCTGGTACGCCGTACAGAGCGACGCCAGCCACAGCAGCCCGATACCCCCTACGCCTTGCGGCGCCTCTTCCTGGGTGCGGCGTCTGTCATGCAGCCACACAAACAGCATCCCCTGCAGCGCCGTGAGCGGCGCCATCGTCACCGTTCCCGCCTGCAGCACCACGGCGGCAGACGTCAGCCAGGCGAGCGCCAGGGCGATGCGGGAGGACCGCCGCAGATCGCGGGCCGAAGCGAGGAGCAGCCAGACCGCCTGCACCAGCAGCGTGGCCAGCGCGATGCGCCAGAAGATCTCCTGTCCCGCCCATCCGTCGAGCAGGCCGAAGAGCGAGCGCGCCAGCGGCGGGTGGGGAGAGGGGATGTTCAGGAGATACGCCGCCTCGTCCGTCGTGACGCCGGCGCGCAGGTGCGGCAGGGTCAGCAGCAGCGCATACAGTTCCAGTCCGGCGATGGCAGCAAAGCGGCGTCGCATCAGCGGGTGGGAACGGGAAGGCAGGGAATCGGCTTGGTTTGTCCGTAGGGCAGCAAGAGGCAGCGACGCTCGTCCGCACCGCGGTGGTGCGGGCGGTACGTGATACGCACCCGGTCCACGCCGACCTCTTCCACGCGCAGATCGGAGAGCAGCCAGCCGTGATCCTCCGCCGTCCGCTCGAGAGTCGCACGGACCTGCGCACGGACGGCGGCATCGAGGTACAGCGCGCGCAGTTGCCAGAGGCGCGGCAGCACCACGACCAACGCAACGCCTGTTGCCATCCAGAAAAGCCAGTGGAAGAGACGCCCGGGATGCACCTCTCCAGCCTACGTCGGACGCGCGTCCACCGGAAGACAATCTGGTAATGGGCCAACAGATAGTTACCACCTTTCACGACCGTCAGGAGTTCGTCGAG
>CAYZGJ010000047.1:0-9977 GCA_964478005.1 uncultured Candidatus Peribacteria bacterium | reverse complement strand
CGACCGGGCTGGCGGCGTGGAAACGCAAGCCGACGTTCCGTCTGCCGGATTTTCACGATGCGCCGTCGGCGGTGACGATGAAGGTCGATGCGACGGATCTGGTGCCGCGGTACCTGGCTTGTTCACTCTCGATCGATGCGCCCGGCGAGACTCCCCACTGGATGCGGCGGCGGCTGGAGGCGGTCGGCTGGCGGTCCATCAATCTGCCCGTCGATATCACCAATTACGTGTCCACGGAACTCGGCATTCCGCTCCACAGCTTCGACATCGATGACATCCGCGGAGACGTGCATCTGCGCTTGAGTCGCAAGGGCGAGCGCATCACCACGCTCGATGAGGCGGAACGCGCGCTTCCCGACGGGGCATTGGTCCTCAGTGACGACGCCGGCATTTTCGATCTCCTGGGTATCATGGGCGGATTGCGCAGTGCCACGACCGGGAAGACGCGGCGGATCTACCTGCACGCGCCCGTGCCGGATCCCGCCGTCATCCGCTCCACGATCATCGCGACGGGCCACCGCACTGATGCCGCCACGGTGTACGAGAAGGGCGTTCCTCCGCTTGCGGCCGAATGGGGTTTTGCCCGGGCGCTGCAGCTGTTCCTCGATCTCGTCCCCGGTGCGCGCATCGTCAGCGCGCTCGACGAGCGGGGCGGCAACGGTGTCCCCCCGGCGATCCCCCTCTCCCTCGCCGCCGTGCGGGCGACGCTGGGGACGGACCTTCCGGGGAAGGAGTGCGAGCGGATCCTGACGGATCTGGGATGCGGCGTGCGCAAGGGTGCGGCGCGGGGAGCGTGGTCGGTCTCGCCGCCGCTCTGGCGTTTGCGCGACCTCACGGGGACGCATGATCTCATCGAGGAAATCGGGCGCGTGCACGGGTTCGATCAGATTCCCCCGCAGCTGCCTTCCGTCCCCCTGCGCCTGCCGGCGCGCGACCACCGCACGCACCGCATCCGTGACGCGCTGAAGGAGGAGGGGTTCTCCGAGATCGTCCCGCTCTCGTTCGTGAGTCCCGCGCTGCTTGCGAAGGCGGAACTTCCCGCGGAGGAGGCCGTGCGCATCCGCAATCCGCTGGGCGCGGACACTTCCCTGCTGCAAACGTCCACGCTGCCGCACCTGCTGGAGCACGCCGCGCGCAATCTCTTCCGGACGCCCGCGGAGACGCTGCGGACCTTCCACTGCGCAACGGTCTTTGGCCGGGGGCAGCCGGAGCGCCGCGAGCTGGGCCTGCTCGTCGCCGCGCGCAGCGAGACGGATCTGCAGTCGGATCCCTTCCTGCTGCTGAAAGCCGCCGTGGCGTCGGCGCTGCGCCCCCTCGGGGCGGCGGTCTCCGTGCAGCCCGCCGCGCAT
This sequence comes from uncultured Candidatus Peribacteria bacterium, assembly GCA_964478005.1. Classification (GTDB taxonomy): domain Bacteria; phylum Patescibacteriota; class Gracilibacteria; order Peribacterales; family Peribacteraceae; genus JAKQEM01. Next base: position 8,628 of record CAYZGJ010000047.1, on the reverse strand, counting down.
CCCGCACCCTCCATGCACCCGGGGCGCTGCGCGGATCTGTTGGCGGGAGACAGCGTCGTAGGGCGGATTTTCGAGGTGCATCCCACGGTCCGGCAGCGCTTCGCTCTTCCGTTCCGCGCGGCCGCCGCCGCCATCCACCTCCCGCACCTGCTCTCGCTCCCCCCGGCCGCCCCCCGCGCCCGCTCCGTCCCCGCCTTCCCCGCCGTCACCTACGACGTCACCCTCCCGCGCTCGCAGCGCGAATCGTTGCACGATCTCCTCGTCCGCCTGCGGCAGGGGTCGGACCTGCTGGAATCCGTCGCGGTGCAGGATCTCTATGCGGAGGAGGATGGGCAGCGCTACCGCCTCACGCTGCGCTTCGTCTACCGCGCATCCGACCGGACGCTCACGGAGGAGGAGGCGAAGAAGGAGCATGAAAAGGTTCTGAAAGCAGGGGAAATGGTCACGAATGACCAATGACCAACACGCAAGCACCAAATCCCAATGACCAACGTCTTCGGAGAATATTGGTCATTGGTGCTTGAGGCTTGGTCATTTCGCCCTCATTTTGCATTTCGCATTTTTCATTTCGCATTTATGCTCCCTCGTATGTCCATCGTCACCCGCACGGGCGATTCCGGCGAGACGGGCCTCGTCGGTGGAGCGCGCATATCCAAAGCCGATGCCCGCATGCACGCCATCGGCACGGTGGATGAACTCAATGCGCTGCTCGGGGTCGTGCTCGCCGAAGCACTTCCTGAGGAGATGGCATCTCCGTTGCGCCGCGTCCAGAACGCGTTGTTCACACTGGGGGCGGATCTCGCGGCGCCCGATCCTTCCCTCAAGGTTCCGCGGATCACGGAGGAGCATGTGAATGCACTCGAAGATTGGATTGCCGACCGGGAAGCATTTCTCCCGCCTCTCACTGCATTCATATTGCCCGGCGGCTCCCGCCCCGGTGCGCTTCTTCATCATGCCCGCACCGTCTGTCGCTCTGCGGAACGCTGGGTCGTTGCTCTCGGCACCGATTCCAATGCTCAGTCTCGCATCTACCTCAATCGCCTCAGCGACCTCCTCTTCCTCCTGGCCCGCGCGGTCAATCGCGAGAGAGGGGTGGAGGAGGTGGGGGTGGAGTATTGAAAGCCAATCCGCCTTCCGTCAAATCCCCTTGACCCCCCTCCGCGCGTTGGGTAGGCTGCCGCGGCTATGTTAGGCAAGCTCAAATGGCGTCGGCGGCTCCGGAAGCACGGATTTCTCAAGCGGATGGCGACCAAGGACGGTCGCAGGGTCCTTTCACGCAGGCGTTCTGCCGGCAGGAAGCGGCTGACGGTGCAGAAGAAGACGAAGTAGGCTGATTGGCAGGCAAGCTTTTGGCTTTTGGCTTTTGGCTTTTGGCCCGCTACAGTGCAGGCTGCTTGTTTCCGGAAGCTACAAGCCAATTGCCACCAGCCCATTGCCCGTTCGTCGCATCATGCTCCGCTACCTCCACACTCTCTCGGCCATCCTCTTCTACATTTTGGGGAGCAGCTTCTTCGTGGCGTACATCCTGCTGGTGCGGGACATCGGCGGGGGCTGGCCGCTGGTCTGGCTGGAGACGGCGGATCTGCCGCTCCTGCTCTCGGGCCTGCTCTACGGCGGCAGCAGCGTGGTGCGCTCCCTGCAGGGGGAGGCGCCGGTGTCGGCGCTGCTGGTCATCGCGATCGGGCTGCCGCTGCTGCTGCTCTTTAGTGCGGCGGCGGTATTGACGTTTATGCCCGGTCTTTTGGCATAGTGCATCACGAGAGAAGCGAGAGACGTTCCGCCGGAACGTCTTTACCCTCTCCTCTTCTTCTTCCTCTCCTCCCCTCCTCTTCCCATGTACACCCTCAACACCCTCCCCTCCGGCCTCCGCGTCCTCACGGCTCCCGTCGCGGGCACGGCCTCCGTCACCGTGATGGTCTTCGCCGGCGCGGGCTCGCGGTACGAGTCGCAGGGGGAGCGGGGCATCAGCCACTTCCTGGAGCACATGTTCTTCAAGGGCGGGAAGAAGTACCCCACGACGGAGCGGGTGAGCGCGGCGATCGACGGGGTGGGCGGCGACTTCAACGCCTTCACGGGCAAGGAGTACGCCGGCTACTACGTGAAGACGGCCTCCGCGCAGAAGGAACTGGCCTGCGACGTGCTCTCGGACATGCTGCTCTACGCCAGCTTCCCGCCGGAGGAGATCGATAAAGAACGGGGCGTCATCATGGAGGAGGAGAAGATGTACCAGGACACGCCGATGTACCGCGCGGGATGGGATTTCGAGGAATTGATCCTGGGCGACCATCCGCTGGGCTGGGATACCATCGGGACGGAGCAGGTCATCCGGAGCGTGCAGCAGGCGGATTTCCAGCGGCAAAAGGAGGCGCTGTACGGGCCGGAGAATCTGGTCCTGACGTTTGCGGGGAACATCACGGAGGAGGAGGCCATGGGTTTGGCGGAACGCTATTTCGGCGCATTGGCCGGCGGCGCGGCGCGGCCGTTCACGCCCTTTGAGCAGTTCGGTCCCAAGCGCATCTTCCTGCGGGACAAGAACACCGAGCAGGCGCATCTGGTCATCGGCGTGCCGGGGGTCTCGTCGCAGGACGACGATCACTTCGCGCACAAGCTGCTGTGCATCGCGCTGGGCGGCAACATGTCGTCGCGCATGTTCCTGCGCATCCGCGAGGCGAAGGGTCTCTGCTACTACATCTCCACCGATCCCGACAGCTACCTGGACGCGGGCGTCCTCTCCACGCGGGCGGGCGTCGACCAGTCGCGGCTGGACGAGGCGATCGCGTCGATCATTCATGAGTACGATGTGTGCGCCCGGGAGGGCATCACCGACGGGGAGCTCACGCGCGCCAAGGAGTACCTGAAGGGCAAGATCACCCTGAACCTGGAGGACAGCGAGGAGCTGGCGCACTTCTACGGCAAGCAGGCGCTGCTCTACCCGAAGATCCGCGATGTCTCCGACTTCTTCGCCGCCGTGGAAGCCGTCACCCCGGAGCAGATCAACGCGCTGGCCGCCCGGCTGCTGCAGCGCGACGCGTTGCGGCTGGTGGTCATCGGCAAGGGCAAGGACGAAGAGCGGTTCGCGAAGCTGCTTGCCGCCTGAGCATTTCCCCGTACAATGCGCCCATGCTGCAAACCACCCTCATCCTCCTGAAACCCGACGCCGTGCAGAAGAAGATCTGCGGCCGCGTGCTCACGCGGTTCGAGAACGCGGGCCTCACCGTCCGCGGCTGCAAGATGATGCGGCTCACGCCACCGCTCCTCCGCGAGCACTACGCGCACATCGCCGACAAGCCCTTCTACCCGGAGGTCGAGGCCTTCATGAGCTCCACGCCGGTGATCGCGCTGGCGCTGGAGGGGGAGGACAGCGTGGCCGTCGTCCGCGACATGCTGGGCGTCACGGATTCCACCAAGGCCGCTCCCGGCACCATCCGCGCGGAATTCGGCGTGGACATGATGGTCAACGTCGCCCACGCATCCGACAGTCCGGAGACGGCGGAGCAGGAAGTGGCGCGGTTCTTCCGGAAAGAGGAGCTGTTTGCGTATTGAGCATTGCGTATCGGGTAGTAGGTATCGGGGGATGAGGAATGCAAAATTGAAAATGCAACATGCTAAATGATCGGGGAGTGGATTGGATCTGTGTGCAGGACAAATCTACTCAGTAAGCCATTTCACATTTTGCATTTTTTACCCTGAGCGGAGTCGAAGGGCTTATTTTTCATCCGCCATCGTCATTATCCATTTTCCATTATCAATTATCCATTACTCATGGCACCCGCACTCCCTCCCGCACTTCCCATCCCCCGTGCATCCGTCTTCGGGAAGATCGAGCTTGAATCTGCCGTCCCGCACATCGATCGTCGCCCCGCCGATGCGCGAGAGCGTGAGAGCGGATGCGGCGACATGCACATCGGGAACATCGACATGGGTGAAGATGGTGTCCTGCGCGTCGGGTTTCTCCACGAAGTCCATGCAGAATCCCCCGTGGCCGTCGACGGTGACCGAGAGCGTCCAGCCGGTCTTCCCTTCCTGCTCCAGGATTCCCTGCAACATCCGTGCCGCTTCCTTCGTCACGGTGATCTCCTGCGGGCGGGCGGGGCGTTCGGAGAGGAGGATGTTCAAATCCGTGACGAGATCGGCGATGTCGGATTCCTCGAAGCCGTGCAGCGCGCATCCCTCGGCCAGGGTTTCGAGTGGCGAGAGGGCGCAGCGGGTGCAGCTGAGGCCGTAGCGTCCCAGGAGGTCCTCGCACTCCGGCAGCAATGCCAGAATGTCCGCCACGCGCATGTCGCGGTGGATGGAACGGTTTCCCGATGCTTGTGCTGGCGCGGAGGAGGAGGATGTCATACGCTGGCAGCGTAGCATGACGCGCGGACGACGCATCCTCTTTCTCGGCATTCTCCCCGTGGCCACCCTCCTGCTGGGCTGGCAGTTGGGCGTGGGTGCCCGCAGTGCGTTTCCCACCTACGGGATTGCGCCGCCGCCTGCGGGCACGGGGGCCGTGCAGGGCGATCCGGAGCAGCGGGTGGACATCGGCATGCTGTGGGGCGTGTGGCGGCTGCTGCAGTCGCACTACATCGCGCCGGCGGAGCTCAACCCGCGCGCCATGGTGCTGGGCGCCGTGCGCGGGATGGTGCAGGCGGTCGGCGATCCGTACACCGCGTTCATGGGGCCGGAGGAGAACCGGGAGTTTCGCGACAGCCTCAGCGGGCACCTGCAGGGCATCGGAGCGGAGCTCTCCCTGCAGGATCAGCTCGTGATCATCGTCGCTCCCCTCAAGGGGTCGCCCGCCGAGGCGGCCGGGCTGCGCCCCAAGGATGAAATCCTCGCGGTCGATGACGAGGACGTCGCCGGATTGGGCCTGCAGGCCGTCGTCAGCAGGATTCGCGGCCCCAAGGGCACGGAGGTCTCGCTGACTATCCTGCGCGAGGGGGAGCCGGGCGTGCTGACCGTGTCGATTACGCGCGACGACATCACCGTGCCCAGCACCGAGTACGAGGTGCGCGCAACCGGCAGCGGCTCCGTGGGCGTGCTCTCCATCAACCAGTTCGGCGACGAGACGGTTCCGGAGGTGCGCGCCATCCTGCAGCGGGTCCGCGCCGATCCTCCCGCTGCGCTGATTCTGGATCTGCGCTACAACGGCGGCGGGTACCTGGATGGTGCGGTGGATCTCGCATCGATGTTCCTGACGGGCGGCACTGTGGTACGCGTGGAGGGGCGGGAGCGCGCGGAGACGCACGAGGCGTCGGGCAGGCCGATCCTGCCGGACATCCCGCTCGCGGTGCTGGTCAATCAGGGGTCGGCGTCTGCGTCGGAGATCGTGGCGGGGGCGCTGCAGGACCACGGCCGCGCGGTGATTGTGGGCATGCAGACCTTCGGCAAGGGGTCGGTGCAGGAGGTGCTGGATCTGCCGGGCGGATCGAGCCTGCGCGTGACGATCGCGGAGTGGAAGACGCCCTCGGGCCGGAGCATCGAGGAGGAGGGGATCACGCCGGACATCGCGGTGGACCGGACGCGGGAAGATGTGGAGGCGGAGCGCGATCCGCAGATGGAGGCGGCGGTGGAAGCTGTATTGAAGGCAGAAAGGTAACGAAAGGCAGAAAAGGCAGAAACGTGTTTTTTGCATGCGCGACCTTTCTCACCTTTCTTACTTTTCTCCCTTTTCTTGCCTATACTTCTCTCCGTGCTGCGCCTTCCCGCTTCCCTCGAGCGCCGGCTCGCGGAACTGTTCCCCCGGGTGCGGGAGCGGGAACGTTTCGTCGCCGAAGTGCTGGAGGAGGCGCTGCAGAACCGTTCCCCGCTGGAGGAGAGCCGGCCTGCGTCCATCGGGGGGACGCTGCACCTGTTCAGTGACGGCGGGTCGCGGGGTAATCCCGGCCAGGCGGCCATCGCCTACATCATCGAAGATCCTGTGCGGGGCGAAGTGCTCACGGAGGGCAGGGAGCGCATCGGGGTGGAGACCAACAACGTGGCCGAGTACCGCGCGCTCATCGAGGGGCTGAAGGCCGCGCAGCGCTTCCAGCCCAACCGCCTCATCTGCCACCTGGATTCGGAACTGGTCGTCCGCCAGCTCAACGGCGAGTACCAGGTGAAGATCCCGGCGCTGCGCGCCTTCGTCGACGAGATTCGCGAGCTCTCCGCGGAACTGCCCGACGTCGTATTCGTCCACATCCCCCGCGCGGACAACTATCGCGCCGACGCGCTGGTCAACCGCGCGCTCGACGAGCTGCCCGCCCCCTCCCCGCCGCCCCGCCCCTCCTACCGCCTGCCGCCGCAGCAGTCGATGTTCTCCCAGCGCCCCGTCCCGCCGCCCCGGCCGGGCGATCTCTACCGCGAGGCGCAGCGGCGTCCGTACGATCGATAGATTCCGCACGATCCGGATGGCGTCCGGACTCAAAACACCGCACAATGGGGGCATGATGTGGTATGCGTGGATCATGCGCGGGAGACCCGAGACGTTGCGACGCAACGTCTCTACGTTTCTGCCATTTCTTTCTTTTCTGCCCTTTCTTACCTTTCTTCCCCTTGGCGCGGTTGCTCATGCCGCTTCCGTCCCCCTGACCTACCGCTCTGACCACCACCTCTTCACCATTCCCGCCGCGCAGCAGCGGGAGTGGGCGGCGGAGGAGGAGGCGTGGACGTTCCTCGGCCGGCCGATCGTGCCGCCGCCGGCATTGCTGGCCCTGAGCGGCTCTGCGCTTCCGGCGGGATTTGAGAGGCAGCGGCGTCCGGGGTGGGACCATGATGCCATCGCCGCCACGCTGCGCGCACACATCGCCGACCGCTTTGACCGCGCGGCGGGAGCGGTCACCATCACGCGCGATCCGGCGGGGATGATTCACTTCGACGGCGTGGGCCTGCCGGGACGCAGGGTGGACCTGCCGCTGGCGGCCGCGCTGACCGTGGCTGCCCTGGAGCAGGGCGTGGCCGATATCGTGCTGCCGGTGATCGAGACGCAGCCGGCGATCGCGGTGGAGGACCCGGTGTTGCGGGCGCAGGGCATCCGGGAGCTGGTCACCGTGGGGGAGTCGGCCTTCGCCGGGTCCACCGCCAACCGCATCCACAACATCACCGTCGGGCTCGACCGCTTCGACGGCCATCTCGTCCCGCAGGGGGCGACCTTTTCCTTCGTGGAGGTGCTGGGTCCCGTGGACGCATCCACGGGGTACCGCAAGGAACTCACCATCATCGGCGAGCGGACGCTGCCGGACTACGGCGGCGGCCTCTGCCAGGTCAGCTCCACGGCCTACCGCGGCGTGTGGGAGTACGGCTTCCCCATCACGCAGCGCAAGAACCACAGCTACGCGGTGAGCTACTACGCGCCGCAGGGGACCGATGCCACCGTCTATCCCCCGCACGTGGATATCAAGTTCACCAACGACAGCCCCGGCGCGCTGCTCATCCAGACGCACCTGGACCGCGAGAACCGGCGCGCCTACTTCCTGTACTACGGCACGCGCGACGACCGCTCCACGGTGCTGGCGGGACCCTACACCTGGAACCACAAAGACCCGCCGCTGCCCCGCAGCGAGGAAACCACCGCCATCGCGCCGGGCGAACGGCGCAAGGTGGGCGAGCCGGTTCCCGGCATGGACGTGGCGTGGTTCCGCATCCTGCGGCGCGGCGGCCGCGAGGAGATCGACGGCACCTACTCCGTCTACCAGGCCCGCCCGCTCTTCTGGCAGATCGGCGTCGCCGTGGCGGGCTCCGGCTCCGGCGCCCTCACCGATGCGCCTGCGGGGGAGGAGGTGCTCTCGGATTAAGAAATGAAAAATGAGAAATGAAAAATGCAAAATATGCGTGGAACACGATGAATTCTGCTGAGTAGAGATTTTGGGCGCATATCATTTCGCATTTTGCATTTTGCATTTAGCATTGTGCCTGTCTCCTTCCTTCTTTCTCCATGCGCACGCTCCCCTTCTCCCCCTCTTCCCTCGCCGAAGCCGTCGCCGTCCTGCGGGAGGGCGGGGTGGTGGCCCATGCGACGGAGACGTGTTACGGGCTGGCGTGCGATCTGGCCAATCCCGCCGCCGCCGCCCGCTTGTTTGCCATCAAGCAGCGGCCGGAGACGCAACCCGTCAGCGGGCTGTTTGCATCCATAGAGGATGCCAAGCGGTTTGTCGTCTGGAACGATCGCGCGGACGCCCTCGCCGCCGGGCATCTCCCGGGCCCTCTCACGTTGATCCTCCCGCTGCGTGCGGATGCGCCCGCCCTTCTCCACCCCGTCTCCACATCCCACATCCCACATCCCACATCCCACACTCTTGGAGTCCGGGTTTCTTCTCACCCCCATGCTCAAGCGATCGTCGAAGGGTACGGTTCTCCCGTCTCCACCACCTCCGCCAACCTCCACGGCCTGCCCAATCCCTACAGCGCGCAGGACATCCTCACGCAGTTTGCCGATCGGCAAGCGCAGCCGGATCTGATCCTCGACAGCGGCCCGCTGCCGACAGTGCCGCCGTCCCTGGTGATGGATCTCACGGGTGCGGATGACACCGTTATTCGCCCCCGTTGACCTGCCCGCTCCCCACCCGCTCCTCCCGCCACGCAAACGTTCAACGAACCACGAACCACGAACCACGAACAACGAAAAACGAACAACGAAAAACGAACAACGAAAAACGAACAACGAAA
>CAYZGJ010000046.1:0-10056 GCA_964478005.1 uncultured Candidatus Peribacteria bacterium | reverse complement strand
GCACGGTATCGCCGATGAAGAAGTTCGCCCGCTCCTCGGCGGACAGCAGTTCGTACTGCGGTTGCCAGGATGTGTCGACCGTCGGCCGGCCGTAGGCGCTCAGGTCGATGCCGTGATCGTGCGCGAACGCATCGGCAATCGCGATCATTTCGTCATCCGGAGGCAGATCGTCGGGGGTCAGGCGCTCTCTGCGGAAGCACGCTTCATCCCGGCACTCGCTGTCACGATGCGGCCACTGCTCCCAGTTTTGATGGAGCGAGATGGTTCCCTCGCGGAAGGCGATCGAAGTGACGAGGCCGTAGGGCTGCTCTTGCACGAAACTCATCGACTCCACGCGGTTGCCCTGGAACGTATCCAGATCGATGACACCCGTATCCAGTCGGCGCAGGAAGGCGGACGCATCCGCGCGCAGCGATCCTTTCGCGCGCTTCAGCACGTCGACCGTGTCTGCGGGAAGAGCGGGCAATGCCCCTTCGAAGATGTACCGGTACTCGGGGAAGACAGCCGGCATCGTGCCATCCGGCGCGATACGGGGCATCGCCTGGATCCCGGCGTCACCGCCTTCTCCGCCGCCCAATCCCAACGGAACGGCGCCGTCCCTCTGCAAATTCTGCTGCGTCAAATCACCGAAGGCGCGCGGCCCTCTCTTGGTCACGGAGTAGGAGAAGAGGGGAGCGCCCGCATCTTCGGACGGTCCGTCCGTGGGAAGGGTGCCGGGTTGCAGCATGGGCACAATCGCCACGGCCAGCAGCACGCCCGCCACCGCGCCGCCCAGTCCCATGCCCAGATACGGCAGCGTGAAGAAGGCGGCCAGCCGGTCGCCCACGCTCCGGCGCTGCGGTTGCTCGTAGCGTTCCCGCAGGAGCGCGCGCAATTGCTCCACGAAGGCGGGGTCGGGTTCGGCGTCGGGTTTGGCTTTCAGGAGCGTCTCGATGAGCGGGATCAACTGTTCCTCGTGCGCGCGCAGCGAGGGATCCAGCGCGTAGAGGTCGTCGAGGAGAGTGCGGAGGCGGGCGGTCATCGGAGGTGGGGGAAGAGGACGAGGAGGGCGAGGGCCGCGGGCGGCATCCGGTCCCGGAGCTCGCGCATGGTGCGGGAGAACTGCATCTTCAGCGCGGACTCGGACTTGCCGGTGAGGGCCGCGATTTCCTGATAGGAGAGGCCGTCCCACAGGCGCAGGATGAGCAGCTCGCGCTTGTCCGCCGGCAGCGTCCGCAGGAGCGAGCGCACCTGGTCGCGGGCGATGCGCGTCTCGGCATCCTGCGTCGGATCGTCCTCTCCGGCCAGGTCCCAGGCGCTCTCGATGTCGTCGTGGGGGTGGCGCGTGCGGAAGTGATCCGTCACGGTGTTGCGCGCGATGCGGTAGAGCCAAGTGGAGAACGCACCCTTCTTCGCATCGTACGATCCGATCTTTTCCAGCGCTTTCAGGAACGTCTGGCTCGTCAGGTCTTCCGCGATGGCGCGGTCCATCACGCGGTAGAAGACGAATGCGTAGATCCCCTTGAGGTGCCGCACGTAGAGCGCGTCGAAGTCCTGGAGGTTGCCCTGCTGACAGGAAAGAGCGATGTCGGCGTCCGGTGGCATGTGCTGCATAGTGATACGAATCCTACTCCGAAAAGTAACTGCATAAAAAAGAGCAGTCACGAATCCGCTTGCTCCCCGTCAAATTCAGTATGCCCTTCCTCCTCTTCCTCCTCGCACTCTTCCTCCCGCGCGTCGTCATCGTGCTCCTGTGGTTCTTCACCGGATGGTTCCAGGGGATCTTTACCACTATCTGGATGCCTCTCCTGGGATTCCTCCTCCTGCCCTACACGCTGCTGTGGTACAGCGCCGTCCAGCACTGGTTCGGCGGGACGTGGAGCCTGATCCCCGTCATCGGCCTCGTCATCGCGCTGATCGCGGATATTGCGTCGTGGGGGAGCGGGAGACGAAAGTAATGGATAATGGACCCCCCTTCGCTCCTGAGGAGCTACGGAGGGGCAAGTAATTGATAATGGAGAATGAAGACGGACGAATGAGAAATGCGAAATGCAAAATGCAAAATGACTGGTACCATGATGAGTGATTATTTTCCTCCTCATCGTTATGGCTACCGCCCTCACTCCTTACGGTCGCTTCACCGCCACGCTGGAGCGCACCATGGATTATCTGACACTCTCCGAGGCGGAGCGTGCGCTACTCCGCGAACCGCAGCACGCCCATCAGGAGAGCATCGATCTCCTGCGCGATGACGGCACGCACGTCGTCCTCCCCGCCTACCGCATGCAGCATAACGGGGCGCGCGGCCCGTACAAGGGCGGCATCCGGTTCCATCCCGCGGCCGACAGCGAGGAGGTGAAGGCGCTCGCGGCGCTCATGGCCATCAAGACCGCCGTGGTCGGCATTCCCTTCGGCGGGGCGAAGGGCGGCGTGCAGTGTAATCCCAAGGAACTCAGCAGGGCGGAGGTGCAGCGGCTGGCCCGCGCGTACGTCCGCGCCTTCGCGGAGCACATCGGGCCGCAGAAGGACATTCCCGCGCCGGATGTGAACACGAATCCGGACATCATGGCCTGGATGCGCGACGAGTACGAACGGCTGACGGGCGGCTATGCGCCGGGGGTGATCACCGGCAAGCCGATGAGTTACGGCGGGTCGGCGGGGCGCGATACGGCGACGGCGCGCGGCGGATTCTTCCTCCTGCAGGAACTCATGCAATTGGATGCCAAGGATCCGCAGGATTTGCGCGTGGTCCTCCAGGGCTTCGGCAATGCCGGCGCGCACATGGCGCATTTCCTGCACAACGCGGGGTACACCATCGTGGCGATCTCCGATTCGCAGGGCGGCATCTTTGCGGAGGAAGGACTCGACCCCGTCCGCATCCGGAAGTACAAGGAGAAGACGGGGTCCGTGACGGGCGAGTACTGCGAAGGATCGGTGTGCGACACGGAGCGGATGAAGCTGGATAACGTCCGGCACGTTTCCAATGAGGAACTACTGGAACTGCCGTGCGACATTCTCATTCCCGCCGCGCTCGACAACGTCATCACCGAGAAGAACGCGGCGAGCATCCGTGCATCCGTCATTCTCGAGCTCGCCAACGGCCCCACCACGCCGGAGGCCGATGCCATCCTCAAAGACCGCGGCGTCACCGTGCTGCCGGACGTGCTGGCCAATGCCGGCGGCGTCACGGTCAGTTACTTCGAGTGGGTGCAGGGACGCAGCGGCGAACAGTGGACGGCCGAGCGCGTCGACGCGGAACTCAAGCGCGTGATGCTCGATGCATTCCAAGCCGTGCGGCGCGAATTGCGCAAGAACGGCCTGACGTACCGTGAGGCGGCCTTCGTCGTCGGCGTCCGGCGCATCGTCGAAGCCATGCGGGCGCGAGGGTGGGTGTGATCACGCCGCCAACGCCGCGTCGATGATCTCCTTCATCGCCTGCTTGGGCTGGGCGCCCGCGAAGGCCTTGATCGGCTTGCCGCCCTTGAAGAGCGCGAACGTCGGGATGCTCATCACCCCCAGTTGTCCGGGCAGTTGATTCTCCTCCACGTTCATCTTGGCGATCTTCACCTTGCCGTCGTACTCGGCGGCCAGCTCTTCCATCACGGGGTTCATCATCTTGCACGGGCCGCACCAGGAGGCCCAGAAGTCCACGAGGACGGGGAGATCGGATCGGATGACTTCGGATTCGAAAGTGGCGTCGGTAACGGAGGTAGGCATGGGAGAGAGGGGGAAGGGAAGTTGAGAGTGTAGAGTTGAGAATGACGAGGGGGATGTGAGATATAAGATGTAAGATGCAAGTGTGTGCTGAGGAAGGATTCTCTTTGGCGATACTTGTGTCTTGTGTCTTATTTCCTGCGTCTCAAGACTTATAAAGAGCAATGAGCGAGGCCAGGCGGTCGGCCTTCCGCGGCGGGAGCGTGGCGCCCAGTTCGTCGCAGAGCGACTTCTCCAGGATGCCGGCGCGGACGGAGGCGAAGGAGGTGAGGATGGAGCGGGTGAGATGGGCGACGTCTTCGCACGATCTCTTCTCTTCCAGATAGCCCTTCAACGCTTCGATTTGTCCCTGGATGCGGCTCAAGTGCCGGATGAGGTGCGTGCAATCGTCGCGTGCCATAGCGAAGGTATAGTATACCCCCTACCCTATGGATGCAAGAGAAATATTGTGGAAAGTCCCCCCTCTCCCGGCAGTCCGCCGTGGCGGACGTGGCAAGCGGCGGGTGGAGGGAGAGGGGACGGGGGTGAGGGAAGGGGGTGCTATCGTCTGCGCTGTGTCCTTTTCGGAGCGGACTCCAGCGCATGCGCGTCGTCGCCGAACCGCGTGATGACAAAGCTGCGGCTGCGCGGGTCGCGCTCCACGTCGATGAGGCCCGCCTGTGCCGCGTCGTCGAGCAGGTGGGTGAAGCTGCGGTAGCCGTAGTAGCTCTCGTCGAAGGACGGCTTCTTGCGCCGCATCGTATCCTTCACCAGCGAGGCATGGAGCACGTCCACGTTCTCGCGCTGCAGCGCCGCACAGGTGTCGAGCAGCAGGGCGAAGACTTCGCGCTTCTTTGCCGGCACGTCGGGCGCGATGCGGATGGCGGCGGCGTCCTGCCGCTCCTCGCGCTCCAGATCCTCGTAGTAGATGAACTCGTCGCAGTTGTCGCTCAGCAAATTGGACGTCGACCCGCGCATGCCCAATCCGATGACGCGCTTGCCGTTCTCCTTCAGCTTGGAGACCAGCGGCGAGAAGTCGCTGTCGCCGGAGACGATCACGAAGGTGTCGATGTGCGCCTTGCTCCACGCCAGGTCCATGGCGTCCACCACCAGCCGGATGTCGGCGGAGTTCTTGCCCGTCATCGCCCGCACCGGAATCTCGATCAGCTCGATGGCCGCTTCGTGGAAGGGGCCGGTGTACGCGGGGAAGCGCGACCAGTCGGCGTAGGCTTTCTTCACGATCAGCTTGCCCTTCTCCACCAAGCGCTCCAGCACCCTATCGATATCGAACAACGCCTGCGAGCGCCCTTTGCTGAACCCCGTCGCGAGGTTCTCCAGATCGATGAACACGGCGAGGGTGCGGTCGGCGTCGGGGATCATAGGGCGAAATGGATAATGGATAATGGAAAATTGATAATGAGGAATACGAAAAGAATAATAGTATCACGAAAGAACACAGGGGCACTGTAGGCTTTTTTCCATGCAAAAGAAAACATCCGGCGTCCTCACTTCACAGCTTCCCGATCTCCTTCAAATCCTTGTCCGGCAGGTAGAGGACGATCAGGCCCAGGACGATGCCGGCGACGGCGGTCCAGGTGTGGTTGCCGCGGAAGAAGACGATGTCGATCCAGTCGAGCACGTACCAGACGCCGCGCCAGATGAGGACGAGGCCGACGACGATGGAGAGGTTCTGCGCCACGTAGCGCACGGTCAGGGGGTGGGGGGAGGAGGACATGGGGCGAGTATACCGCATGCATCGCAGCGGATATTGAAGGAATTGTAGAATAATGGTATAATATTCACAAACGATGACCTCACACACACATCCACCTTCCGTGCGGATAACCGGTGCGCGGCGCATGCGGATTCTGGTCCTGACGCTCGGTGTTCTCATATCTGTCCACGGCGTGCAGCTGTCCGCGTGGGTGCTGACGCGCGAGACGCAGCCCCCCTCTGTCCCTGTCAGCGAGACCGTCTCCCCCGCCGCCGCCCGCCGCACGGCGCGGCTGCTGCGCCGCCTGGCGGACCGTCCGCAGCGGATCTCCCGCTTGCACGGCGCCGCCCCCGCCGCGTCCGAACCGTCCTCTCCGTCGTTTCCTTTCTTCGGCGCCGCCGTGGCTCCCGTCTCCGTCGTGCCCGACTGGGGGGCGATGACGAGCGCGGCGGAGTGGGACCGCACGTTCGACGAGATGCCCGCCTCCGCCTTCGTGCCGCTGCCCGCCTACGATCTGGCCGTCCTCACCCGCCCGATGGCGGACCTGCTGCGCGACCGGCGGGCGCAGGTCGGCGCGATCACGGCCAAGCTGACGTACTCCACCCGCTACTTCGGCGCCTACGACCTGGACGCGGGAGAGTTTTCCGGCAATCATCCCGGCATCGACATCAAGCTCGCGGAGGGAACGCCCATCGGGTCCGTGGCGGGAGGGCGGGTGCAGAGCGTGCGCGAGCGGCCGGGGCTGGGACTCACCGTCATCGTCGAGCACCGGCATCCCGCGGACGGGACGTTCTTCTCCGTCTACGGGCACCTGGGATCCGCATCCGTGGCGGAAGGAAGCGACGTTGCGCCCGGGACGATCCTCGGCGTGGTCGGCATGACCGGCCGGACGACGGCCCCGCACCTGCACCTGCAGATCGACCGCAGCGTTTCCACCGGGGCGCATACGCCCTACGTTCCGCTCGTCACGCCCTCGCCGCAGGAAGCCGATCGTTTCGGCATGCATCCCATCGGATTCCTCAGCCGCTACGGGGGGCAGCCGGGCGTCATCGATGTGGCGCTGCAGAGCCGATGATCGGCGGACAGGAGGATCGGTTGCCCGCCGGCCGCTGGGCGGATCGTGTCATAAAGGGTGTCTTGGGGCGTCAACGCGCCTGACGCCCATCTTTGTTTGTGCTCCCCCTCCCTCCCATGCGCGCGTTCCGACTGCTCCCGTCCTGGATCGGGATCCTGGCGCTCCTGCCTCTGCATGTGCTCTTCCTCATCCCGCTGGCTGCCGATGCGCAGAACCAGACGGCGACGAGCACGGCCACCGCCACGACCGCGGTTCAGGTGACGATCCAGGGATCGAGCGGCAACGACATCGCGGTGACCCAGAGCGGAGGAAACGGACAGAGCAACCAGCAGGCGGACATCGAGGCCTCCGCGGCGACGGTCATCGACAGCACGACGACAGTCGGCGCGGGCAACGAAGTGCACATCGCCCAGGACGGAGACGGATCGAACCAGCAGGCGACGGTGGATGCCGACGCCGATGCGGATGCCGACGTGACGATCGACGGAACCAGCGGCAACGCCATCGATCTGGAGCAGGATGCGTCGGGTGCCGCTCAGAGCAATCAGCAGGCGGCCATCACTGCGGATGCCGATACGTCCATCGATGCCACCGTCGACGTGATCGCAGGCAATGACGTGACGGTGGAGCAGCAGGGGGACGGATCCAACCAGCAGGCCGACGTGGACGTGGAGGCCGACGCCGCGGCCGACGTGACGATCAGCGGCGATGCGACCAATGACATTGCCGTGTCGCAGGCGGGCGGCGAGAGTCAGAATCAGAACGTGTCCGTGGAGGCGCAGGCCGACACGCACATCACCGCGACGGTGTGCGTCGAATCCATCAATATCGTCACGATCATCCAGAACGGAACCGCCACGGGCAACGGCGGTTCGTCCGTCTGTCCCGGGGGCGGGGGAGGAGGGGGCGGTGGCAGCTCCGTTCCGGGCGGCGGCAGCGGCGGATCCAGCGGCGGCGGTGGCGGCAACGGCGGCGGATCGCAGAGCAGCGCGCCCTCGTCGGTTTCCTCCGCGCCCGGTTCCGTTTCTTCCGGCGGGGGCCAGGGCGGTGATGGGAATGGCGGGACGAGTTCCAGCGCGGGTGGCGGCGGAGGGAACGGGGGGTCCAGTGCGGGGGAGGACGGCAACGGCGGCGGGTCGCAGAGCAGCGCGCCGTCCACGGCTTCCTCGGTGTCTTCTCCCGGAGGCGGCGGCGGGGATGTGGGAGGGGAGACGACCACGGGGGGCGGAGGGGGCGGAGGCGGCGGCGGCGGGGGGAGCCGCAGTGTTCCGTCCGGCGGCGGCGGGGACGACGCTCCCGCGCCCGGCGGCGGCGCACCCTCTCCCGCACCTGAACGCAACGGCGAGTTGCCGCCTCCCGGTTTCGGCGGATCGATCCCGATCCCACTGGCGCTGCCCGCCGCGGGGCACCCACCCGTTCCGGTTCCGTGGGAGGCCGTGTTCGGAGGGGAGCGCGCGCTCCCCCGCACGGAGCGGCGGGAGGAGGGTGGGGAGAATGGAGATGCCGTCCCTTGATGCACCTGCGTTCGCTGCTCATCGGCTTCTTCCTCTCCGGGGCGGTGCTGCTGCTCGTTCTCCTGCCGCGCCATCCGGAAGCGGGCCCGACGCAGAGAGGGGGCGATGCTTCCGTTTTCCCGGCCGCTGCGGAGGCGCTTCTTCCTCCGCAGGAGCCGTCTCCTCCCGTGCGGTTGCGCGTCCCGGCACTGGGCATCGACGCGCCGGTGGAGCCCGTGGGCCTGACGCGCGCGGGCGCGATGGATATACCGGCGAGCGCGTTCAGCGTCGGGTGGTATGCGCACGGCGGCCGTCCCGGCGAGACGGGCGCCGCGGTTCTCGCAGGCCATCGCGATACGGCGTGGGGTGCGCCCGGCGTCTTCTGGGCGCTGCGGGACGTGGAGCCGGGCGATGCGCTGCTCGTGGAGCTCGATGCGGGCGAGGTGTTGCAGTACCGCGTCGAACGGCTGGAGCAGTACCCCTACGATGACGCTCCCATGGAAGAGATTTTCGGTGCGACCGCGGAGGCGTCCCTGCGCCTGATCACCTGCGCCGGCGCGTGGAACACGACGACATACGACCGGCGGCTGGTGGTGTACGCCCGGCTGCGCTCCGGCGCAGAAAGTCCGTTTCTTGATTGACCTCGCCCGGGGGGGCCGCCACCATCGATGCTCCTTCCCCTCCCCCTGCGATGTCCCTGCTGTCTGCCATCCTCTCCTCCCTCCTGGTCGCCACGTCCGCATTCGCGCTGCTGCCCGATCACCTCCGTGCGCCCACGCCGCAGGAGCGGCAGGTGGAACGTCTCCTGGACCGGCGCGAAGTCCGACTCCGTGCGCGCCAGGGGGCGCTGGAGGATCGAGGCGGAATGCCGCGGACATCCATCGCCACGCAGCGCTTCCGTGCCTTCTTCCGCAGCGGGACGTTTCCCGCATCCCGGCGCACGGATGCGCCGTTGCCGGCGCCGGCCGCTCCATCCCGCCCCGCAAGCCGTTCCTCCTCCTCTGCTGCCCCGGCCCCGGCCCCGGCCCCTGCCGCCGCACCGGGGGTCTCCCGCACGGTGGAGCGCATCCGTGAGGAGGTGTTGCGCCTGGTCAATGACGAGCGCGCGCGTACGGGTCTCGGGCCGCTCACCGCCCATCCGCTGCTGAGCGCCTCCGCGCAGGCCTACGCCCGATGGATGGCGGACGAGACGTTCTTCTCGCATACCGATCCCGAGGGACGCTCGTCGCTCGATCGCATCCGGGATACGGGCTACCTCAGCCCGCCCTGCGATTGTGAATGGCAGTACGCCGTGGGCGAGAATCTCGCACGGCATCAGAAGACGCCCGCCGAGGTCGTGCGGGCGTGGATGGACTCTCCCGATCACCGCGCCAACATCCTGCACCCGCTCTTCGCGGAGTTGGGAGTGGGATTTGCCGACGGGTACTGGGTCCAGCACTTCGGCGGCGTACGGGCGCGATAGATGTCCGCATGATTGGGCTATCACAACAGAGGGGCGCGAGCCCCTCTCTTGTGGTCCTGCCGATGATGAGGAGTCCCTTTAGTTCTGCTGGATGGAGATCGTGTTGCCGGACGTCACGCTGAAATTGGACGTGACCGCGTTGTTGGCAGACTGGCTGACGGAGGCGTGCTGGTTGCCCTGGTCGCCGCCGCCGTCCTGCTCGATCTCGGAGTCGTTGACGACTGCCGCTACCACCTCGGTCTCGACATCGGAGGAGGCACTGGCGTTCACATCCGACGCCTGGTTGCTCTGGTCGCCTCCCTCCTGCTCGATCTCGATTTCATTCATGTTGGAAACCTCGAGGGAAACGTCCACTTCCTGATCGCCCTCCTGCTCCACGTCGGCATGCTGGTTGCCTTGGTCGCCGCCGCCGTCCTGCTCGACGACGCTCGTGTTCTCAAGGAGTGCTTCGACTTCCACTTCCACCTCGGCTTCGCTGGCGGCTTCGACATCGCTCTGCTGGTTGCTCTGGTCGCCGTCGGCTTCCTGCGAGAGGGAGAAGACATTGCCCGACTCCGCTTCGATCTCCACTTCCACTTCGCTGTCTCCTTCCTGCGCCACGTCGGCCGACTGGTTGCTCTGGTCGCCGCCGCCGTCCTGC